>DATBNH010000405.1:0-6070 GCA_036554405.1 Cellvibrionaceae bacterium
TCCCTCCCAACTATCGGGCGGGCAACAACAGCGCGTTGCCATTGCCCGCGCGCTGGCGGGCGAACCTGCATTTCTGCTGGCCGACGAACCCACCGGTAATCTGGATTCATTAATGGCCCGCCAGGTGATGGAAATGTTGGAAGACATTAACCGTCAAGGCATGACCGTGGTGATGGTTACCCACGATCCGGATCTGGCGAGGCGCGCCCAGCGCAATATCCAGATCATTGATGGCCAGGTTACCGATTTTGAAATGTATCAGCCCCGCGAACCGCGCACTGTGGGTGTCGCTGCCAGCACGATTTAAAGGAAACTCAGCATGTGGAATTACTACATTCGTCTTGCCTGGATTAGCATAAAAAAAACGCCGGTGCTTTCGGCTCTAATGATTCTGGCTATCGCCACTGGCATTGCCGCTAGCCTCACTACGATCACGCTCTATTCGGTGATAGCCAGCAACCCCATGGCGCACAAGAACGACACCTTGTTTGCGGTGCAACTGGATAGCTGGGACCCCGAAGAAACCTTCTGGGCCGCCAATGGTGTGCCGCTGATGTTGACTTTCCGTGACGCCAAGGCCTTGTATCAAGCCGATGTGGCAGAGGAAACCTTAATTATGTTTCGCGCCGGTTTGACCGTGCGCGATATCAACGGCCAGCAATTGCCAAAGGTGGAAGGCGCGCGGATGACGACTAATAGCTTTTTCTCGTTGTTTGATGTTCCTTTTGTGTATGGTAGTAGTTGGGATGAAAGCGCCGATCAAAATGGTGCGAAACATGTGGTCATCGCCGAATCTTTAAATCACGCTATTTTTAACGGCGAAAATTCTGTAGGAAAAAACCTGCTACTCGAAGGTGAAAGCTATACCGTCACGGGTGTGGTGGCCGACAGCTGGTCGCTGACGCCTTCAGTATACGATTTGAATATCAACGCCTTTAAACAACCGGAGACGATATATATTCCCTTTTTGAACATCGAGCGACAATCATTCCCCAGTTGGGGCGATAGCAACGGTTGGAAATACGAACAGACCAGCTCCTATCAGGAATCTTTAATGACCGAGCAGGTGTGGGTGCAAGCCTGGGTGTCATTGTTGGATGCTCGGCAATATCAGGATTATGAGCAGTTTCTGCGTAACTATATCAACGAGCAAAAGCAACTGGGTCGGTTTCAACGCCCGCTAAAATTTCACCTCAACACACCCGAGCAGTGGTTAGCTATTAACGCTGTCGTTTCTCAAGATAACCGCATTCTGGTGGGGCTGTCGTTGGCATTCTTGTTGGTCTGTTTGGTTAATGCGGTGGTGTTGTTATTAGCTAAATTTTTGCGAAAAGCGCCGGAGGCTGGTTTGCGTCGGGCACTGGGTGCCAGCCGTCAGGCTATTTTTATTCAGCATTTGACCGAAGCGGTGGTTATTGGCAGTGCCGGCGCTGCGTTTGGTTTGGCATTATCCTGGCTGGGGTTATTGGGTATTCGTGTGCTTTATGCTGATTATCAGCAATTAGCGGTAATGAGTTTGACCACGCTTTTCGGCGCGCTGTTACTGGCTATTGTCAGCAGTTTACTCAGCGGCATCTTGCCCGCCTGGCAAATTGCCCGCGCACAGCCGGCACGCTATTTAAAATCCCAATAAAGTTGAGCGAGGCAATATCATGATGCATTTATTTCCCCTGTTAAAAATGCTCTGGCGCAGTAAAATCGGGCCAGCGCTAATTATTCTGCAATTGGCCCTAAGTATTGCCATTATTAGCAATGCCCTGTTTTTTGTTAATAATCGCATTGAGCAAACCTCACGCCCCACCGGAATAGACCAGGCGCAATTAGCCAGAGTCTGGGTAAAAGATGGCGCTGAAAGTTCAGAGTTACAGCAAATGGTGAGCCGGGATATAGCCGCACTGAAAACCCTTACGGGCATAGAGAGCGCAGCACCCATGGGCAGTGTGCCCTTCTCTCACTCCGGTTATAGTTCAGGTTTTCACAACCTGCATGCCAGTGCAGGCGATGCAGGCCGGCTGCGTACCCCGGCTGGCGTGGTAGAGACGGATCACCGGGCTGTGGATACTCTTGGCCTTAAATTAATTGCTGGACGTAATTTTCTCCCGGAGGAAGTCGTGTACTTTACCCGAGAAAATACGCCTGCCAGCGCCCATGCCATTATTTCTCAGTCTGTCGCCGAGCAGGTTTTTCCTGGTGCCTCAGCTGTAGGTAACACAATCTATTTGGCGGGTGAAATTCCGCTGATGGTAGTGGGCGTGGTGGAAGATTTTCTCGGTTATTTTCCCAGCCTGGATTTTGCTCAGCGCAATGTTCTGATTTCAGCCATTGAGAAAAAAATATCCATTAATTATGTGTTGCGAACAGAAGCAAGTAAAGTAGACAGCTTGCTATACGATGCAGAAAAAATGCTGCGCGGCCTCGATGGCGAGCGCATTGTCGGCGAAGCTGCAACAATTTCGCAGCTAATAAAAAATCATTATCACGCCGATTACGCCATGATTATTCTATTACTGGTGGTGATGTCGCTCTTGGTGTTAACCAATATGCTGGGCATCGTCGGCATTACCACTTTTTGGGTAAACCAGCGTCGCCGGCAGATTGGCATTCGCCGGGCTCTGGGCGCCACGCGCGCGGCGATTATCCGGCTCTTTTTATTGGAAAATACGCTTCTGGTCGCCGCCGCTACTTTGCTGGGCGCTTTCATTGCTTTTTGGGCCAGCCACTTGTTGGTGCAGCGCTATGCCTTTGAGTTGCTGCCCTGGCATTATGTGCCGCTTGCCGGTCTTGCGGTACTGGTTATTGCCTTGGCAGCGGCGACGCTACCCGCTCGGCGCGCTGCGCTGATTTCCCCTCGCGAAGCGGTTTGTAGCTAATAAACAACGAGATGTTTATGAAAAATATTATTCACACGGTTTGCGCCATTATCAGCCTGATTGCTTTGATAGTGAACGCCAGCGAAAGCGGGTCTAAAAAAATACTGATTGTCGCCTCTAGCATGACAGAAAAGGGGGGTGTGGATGCCAGAAATAATTTGTGGGAGTATGCGCCTCCTTATCACATTTTTGTCTCTCACGGCTACGAGGTTGACTTCGTTTCGCCACAAGGTGGGCCAGTATCCTTTATGATGGACCCTATAGGTATTAGCAGTTATACCATCAAATACGAAGGCTTTATGGATAAAGCCAATAACTCGCTGACGCCAGGTCAAATCAACCCTGAGCATTACCAGGGCGTCTATATTGGCGGCGGGTATGGTACTCTGTTCGATGTGGCTTCTGACGCACAGCTGTTAAACATTATGGCGGCAATTTACCAGCAAGATGGCGTTATCGGCAGCTGCGGCCACGGTGCCGGCGCTTTTGCCAATGTGAAGCTTAGCGATGGCCAGTTTTTGGTAAAAGGTAAACGGGTTGCCGGGTTCCCCAATTCCACCGAGCGAGAGAAAAGCTGGGCACAACAGGGGGAGTTGCTGCCTTTTTTGGTAGAAGACAAGCTCCGCACTAACGGTGCGATTGCTGTCAATAAAGAAAGTATTGCTGATAAAAATGAAGTTATTATTGATCAGCGTGTAGTGTCGAGTATGTTTTTACCCTCCGCCGCAAGCGTGGCAAAAGAGATGATAGAGCTAATTGAAAGCCCCCAGCCGTACAAGCTGTAATGGTGGGGTGAATAACTGAGGACACATTGTGCAACGGGTTTTAATTATTGACGACAACCCCGGCGTGGGTAAGGCACTGTCTTTATTGCTGAGCCTTCACGACCTCGATAGCGAGGTCGTGCTGACTCCGCAAGCGGGCTTACAGCGTCTGCAACAAGACAGTCGCATTGCGCTGGTGTTGCAGGATATGAACTTCACCACGGATACCACCTCGGGCGAAGAGGGCAGACAATTGTTTGCCGCTATCCGTCAATTGCATCCAGACCTGCCGGTTATTTTGCTCACCGCCTGGACGCAACTGGAAACAGCTATTGATCTGGTTAAACAGGGTGCGGCGGATTATCTGGCCAAACCCTGGGACGATCAAAAACTGATAACCACCGTTAAAAATCTGCTGGAGTTGCAGGATTTGCAAACGCGTCAGTTACAACAGGCGCAAGACCGACACAGCGACAAGCAACGGTTGCAACAGACAGCTGACCTGTGCGGGCTGGTTTACCAAAGCGACACTATGCACGAGCTGGCAAAAATGGCCATAAAAATAGCCCGCACTGACATGCCCGTGCTCATCAGTGGCCCCAATGGCTCGGGTAAAGAAAAAATCGCCCAGATTATTCAGCGTAACTCAGCGGTAAAAAACGGGCCTTTTGTCTGCGTTAACGTCGGCGCTCTACCCAACGAGCTAATGGAAGTGGAGCTGTTCGGGGCTGAGGCCGGGGCCTATACCGGCATCAGTAAAACCCGGCTGGGCCGTTTTGAAACCGCTCATGGTGGCACATTGTTTTTAGATGAATTGGGCAACCTCTCGGCCAGCGGTCAAGCCAAGCTGCTCCGGGTTTTACAAACCGGGCAGTTTGAGCGCTTGGGTTCCAGCGAAACCCGGCACTGCCAGGTGCGTATTATTAGCGCCACCAATGCCAACTTGCCCGATGCCATAGAAAAAGGCCTGTTTCGTGAAGACCTTTTTTACCGTATTAATGTGTTTGAGCTGACAATTCCCCCGCTGGCAGAAAGGGTTGACGACATACTGCCACTGCTGCACTTTTTTTTGGGGAGTAAAGCCGAAATCAGCCCTAAGGCCCTGCAATGGTTGCAGGCCTATCCCTGGCCAGGCAATGTTCGCGAGCTGGAAAATGCCTGTCAGCGCGCCCGCATTTTGGGCGCGGAAGAAGGTGGCAAACCGATGCTGGAATTTGAGCATTTTGGAATTGAGTTTGAGCCCGAAAAAAATCCACCGAAAATTCAAGTGGAGCCCAGCCGCGAGATGATTATTCATGCGCTGCGCGACAATCATGGCGTGGTCGCGCAAGCAGCCAGGCAATTGGGGCTATCGCGGCAGGCCCTTTACCGGAGAATAGAGCAGTATGACATCCGGGGCCTTTAAAAAAAGCAACCTGTCATTGCGCAGCAAATTAGTGTTAATCGTTTGTTTGGCCTCAGTGGCCGGCGTGGCCAGCTGTGCTTTGATACTTGCCGTTATACCTATAGGGTGGTTGGCGTGGGCGCTCGGTTTGTGCTGCGGCTTGGGTAGTGCTGCAGTGTTAACCTTGTTGCTGACCCGTCATTTACGTTTGAGCCTGGCGGCAGTCGAACAGGGCCTGCTCAATTTGCGCGATAACGATTTTAGTATCACTCTTGCTCCTGGCAGCATTCGCGAGTTGAATCAGTTAATTGTTCACTACAATGCACTGACCGAATCCCTGCGCCGGGAGCGCCAAAGTATTTACCAGCGCGAGCTATTGCTGGATACCATTATTGAAAACGCCTCTATGTGTGTGCTGATTGCCGATCAGCAGCAGCGCATTATCTTTTCCAATCAGCAGGCTGAGTTGTTGTTGCGCGATGGCAACTCGCTGTGTGGCCATAAGCTATCGGAAATTTTCGACCGTAAAAACCCGGAGTTAATGGTAAACATTATCCGCCAGCAGTCGGGTATTATGCCCCTGTGTGCTGACAGTCAGGATTTATACCATCTGTTTACCGGGCAATTCTCTCTTAACGCTCAACGCCACACCTTGATATTAATGAAGGAAATGACCCGAGAATTGAGCCGCCAGGAAGCCGCGACCTGGAAAAAAGTTATCCGCATTATCAGCCACGAGCTTAACAATTCCCTTGCCCCTATTTCCTCACTTGCGCACTCGGGAAAAATTCTGGTGGATAAACAACAGTGGCAACAGCTCCCGGAAGTTTTTGCCACGCTTGCCGAGAGGGCCGAGCACCTGAAGAATTTTGTCAGTGGTTACGCCGATATTGCCAAATTGCCCCTGCCACGCAAAACCTCGGTAGACTGGTCGGCGTTTTATCAGGGGTTGAGCCTGGGTTATCCGTTTACTCTCGCCGGTGAGCTACCTCGTGAGCCCGGTTATTTTGACCTGGCGCAAATACAGCAATTACTGCTCAATCTGCTTAAAA
>DATBNH010000664.1:0-2670 GCA_036554405.1 Cellvibrionaceae bacterium
AAGCTTGACCAAGTTATGCAGCCGACTGAAAAACGTTATCGAGGCAGGCGATACAAGGCAAAATCAGGCGAATCATTCGCCGGGAGCGAATGAAGGCAGCTTGGCTGGCCGCAGGCCGAGGCACAGGATGTGCCGAGTCAAAAATCGGAGTTTATGGGTTATAAATGAGCATTTTGAGCATGATTTTAACGAAGCAGCGGCCACGCAGATAGTTTTTCAACAGCCTGCTAAGCATCCAACAGTCACTCCTGGGGAATACACCATGAAAAAATTCGTTTTGCCGTTGGCAATTACCATTGTTGGCGTAGTTACTGTATCTGCACTGGTCATGGCTAAGCCTAAGCCGACACCACGGCCTCCCGCCGGTGAGCCTGCCAATGTGCAGGTGAAGGTTATCGAATCCCACCCGCAAACCCAGAGGCTGGCCGTTACGGCGCAAGGCACAGTGACGCCCAAACGCGAAATTAGTCTGGTTGCGCAAGTATCGGGTCAAATTGTCGCCGTTGAAGATAACTTTGTCGATGGCGGTTTTTTCGATCAGGGCGAGGTATTGATCCAGATTGATGATCGCGACTATCAGGCCGCCTATTTGACAGCGCAATCGCGCCTCGCTGAGGCCGAGCAACGTTTAGCCCAGGAAGCGGGGCAGAGTCGTCAGGCCAAGAGAGAATGGCGTGATTTGGGTGATGCCAATGCTAATGACTTGTTTATGCGTAAACCTCAGTTAACTGCCGCGACTGCTGCGGTGGCCTCCGCTAAAGCGGATCTAGATATAGCCCAATTGAACCTGGAACGTACGCGAATTACTGTGCCGTTTGCCGGCCGAATTAGAGAAAATCTCGTGGATTTAGGGCAGTTTGTGACCGCGGGCACGCAACTGGCGACGGTATATGATTCTTCTGTGGTAGAAGTTCACATCCCTCTGACCGAGCAGCAGGCGGCCTTAATAAATTTGCCTTTTGCACAAGCTGTTGCCATTGAGGATCGCCCCAAAGTGCGAGTTCGCGGTGTCGTCGCCGGTGAACAGCATGAATGGCAAGGTGTGTTAGCGCGAACCGCTGCGTTTGTGGATACCGACACCCGTATGTACAGCGCGGTAATTGAGGTCGCTGAACCCTTTGTCCAAGCGATGCCACTTTTGCCAGGCTTATTTGTGGAAGCGGTGATCGGCGGTAAAGAGCTGGATAATGTTGTGCAATTACCTCGTAGTGCCTTATATAAACGCAGTCAGCTTTTAACCTTGAATAAGGCGCATGAAATACAGGTCGTTGACGTTAAGGTGTTACGCAAAGCAGCAGACTTTGTTTGGGTACAAACGGATATGCCTGCGCAGACCTTGGTGAGCCTGGAGAAGCAGAGTTTAACACCCGTTGGCACAGTGGTTGACCCACAAATGGAAGGGCGCAGCTTTGGTGAACCCGCCGAACCACTAGTAAGCCTTTCTTCCGGTACTCAACCGGTTGCAACGAGCCTGGAGAAGTAAGCCATGAACGGACTAATAAAATGGTTTGTCGATAACCCCATCGCCGCCAATTTGCTTATGTTGGCGATGTTGTTGGGTGGTTTTGCGAGTTACTCCTCGGTAGAGAAAGAGGCCTTCCCTCGCTACGAAGGTAATATGATCAATATTACTATGCCTTACCCAGGCGCAGCTCCGGCGGAGGTAGAACAGCAAGTAGTGGTGCGAATTGAAGAGTCTATCGCGGATTTGCCAGGCATCTATCAAATAATCTCTGACTCTTCTGAGGGCATTGGTAATGTGACCGTCCAGGTGAACGAAGGGTCGGATTTACGTGAGCTGCTAAACGATATTAAAGGACGGGTCGATGCGATAAATACCTTTCCACCGTCGGCCGAGCGCCCTGTGGTAAGCCAATTTGTCTACCGTGAAACCTTAATGTGGGTTGCGCTTTTTGGCGATGCCGACCGGCATCAACTGAAAAAGTGGGCCTATCAAATTCGCGACGAGATGGCGTTGCTCGAGGGAGTGTCAGAGGTAAGCATTAACGGCGTCAAAAACGACGAGGTCAGTATCGAGATATCAGAAGATACCTTGCGTCGTTACAATCTGGACTTTGATGAAGTGGCTGCGGCCATTCGTGGTGCCTCGGTCAATGTTCCCGCTGGGGTGATTCGCTCCAAAGATGGCGATTTACAGATTCAAACCCGAGCGCAGGCATACGATTATGCAGACTTTGCCGATATTGTTGTGCGCAGCGGTAGGGATGGCAGCCGGTTAATGCTCTCGGATATAGCCGATATTACCGACGGCTTCAGCGAGCAAAATATTGAATTCTATATGAATGGCAAGCCCGGCGTGAACCTCGAAGTGAAAATGAGTGACGACCCGTTGTTGTTTGAAGGTACGGAAAATGCTCGCGCTTATATCAAAGAGTTTCAGTCGCTGTTGCCTCCCGGTGTTGAGTTAAAAATAAATTTTGAAGCGAAAGATATTTTTGACAGCCGCTTTAATCTGTTGACAGACAATGCCATTAGCGGACTGATTCTGGTTTATCTGATTCTTATGTTGTTTCTGCGCCCATTGTTGGCGTTCTGGGTTGTCGCCGGTATTGCCACAACCTTTGCCGGTGCTATCTGGCTGCTTCCTTATCTCGGTGTCTCCATCAATATGTTGTCTATGTTCGCATTTTTGATGGTGCTGGGGATTGT
>DATBNH010000406.1:0-2383 GCA_036554405.1 Cellvibrionaceae bacterium
GGGCAATCAGTATTTCCATCAGGTATCTCCTCGGCTGGCAGTGGTAGCGGGTGCGCGCGGTGAGTGGCTCGACTGCGCCAGTTTGCCCAGCTGCGCCAGAATCAACATGGTGGCACCTACCACTGTCACATAAACGCCTACGTCAAAAGCCATGGCCGAGGCCACTTCAAACTTGCCGATTATTGGCCAGTTAAGATAGGTGTAGGTCGAGGTGAGGAAAGGGTAGCCTACCACCCAGCTGCAAATGCCGGTAAAGGTGGCGATCAATACCCCCGAGACAGCAACAACGCGGTAATTCCAGCGCAACCGTTGCTGCATCCAGGCAGTGCCTGAAGCCACATATTGTAAAATCAGCGCCACCGAGGTCACCAGGCCGGCAATAAAACCGCCACCCGGCATATTGTGACCGCGCAGGAAAATAAAGACCGACACCATTAATGCCAAGGGCAAGAGTACCCGTGCCATCACTGCCAAAATGGGTGGGTGTGGTTGTAAATCCCAGCGTCGCCCGTCGCCATCGGCACCGGGTAGCGGCAGGTGCAGGCCCTGTAACAGCGCGTAGATACCGGCGGCGGCAATGGCCAGTACGGTAATTTCACCGAGGGTGTCAAAACCGCGGAAGTCCACCAGAATGACGTTGACCACATTGGTGCCGCCGCCGCCGGGCACGCTATTGGCCAAATAGAAGTCGGACAAGGTCTCAAAGGGGTGTGTGAGCATTGCCAGCGTTAATAGCATCATGCCCACACCGGCGGTGGTAGCCAGCACCAAATCGCGACCTACACGTTTGCTGCCGGATTCATTGGGCGTATTTTGCGGCAAAAAATACAGTGCCAGCATTAACAGCACAATGGTAACCACCTCCACAGAGATTTGTGTGAGTGCCAGATCCGGCGCTGAGTAACGCACAAAAATCAGCGACACCACCAGCCCTGCCACACTCAGTAATAACAGAGAGGCAAAGCGGTTATGGTGCAAAAGCACTGTACCCAGAGCGCCGATGATTAAAATCCCACCCATCACCAGACTTACCGGCTCCAGAGGTGTTAACGCGATGGGGCCAAACAGCTCAACATGAGGCCAAAGAGCAGTGGCCACCGCCACAACAGCCGCGCCAATCAGCCAGGCGCTGTAGCGCTGCAGTGAATTGTTTTGAATCAGATCGGTAATGCCTTGGGCAATACGGGTGCCAAATTGCACTCTCGACTCGAACACCATTTTTTCATCAGACCGGTACTTGCGCTCGTAAAAGGCGAATAGGCCCTCACGCTGTTTGTAGATCAGCACACCGCCTATTAGCGCCACCAGGCTCATAATCAATGGCAGATTGACCCCATGCCAAATGGCGATGTGGTACTCGGGCATATCGTGCCCCAGCACGGCAAAGCTTGCCGCCGCCAGAAAGGGTGCTACGGTCAGGTTGGGTAGAATACCCACCAGCAAACACAGGGCTACCAGTATTTCCACCGGTACAATCATGTAGCGCGGCGGCTCGTGGGGTGGGTATTTAGGCAGGTCAATGGGCTCGCCATTGAAAAACACATCGTGAATAAAACGCACCGAGTAAGCCACCGAAAAGATACCCGCCAGAGTCGCCATCACCGGAAAGATCCAGCTGAACATGCCCATGGATTCAATATGCAGCGCTTCGGTAAAAAACATCTCTTTGCTTAAAAAGCCATTGAGCAGCGGTACCCCCGCCATGGCCAGCGAAGCCACCATGGCCAGCAGCGCTGTGTGCGGCATGTACTTCCACATGCCGTTGATCTTGCGCATATCGCGGGTGCCGGTTTCGTGGTCGATAATACCGGCGGCCATAAACAGCGACGCTTTAAACGTAGCGTGATTAATAATATGGAAAATACCCGCCACCACCGCCAACTCGGTACTGAAGCCAAACAGCATGGTAATCAGGCCCAGATGGCTAATGGTAGAGTAAGCTAGCAAACCCTTAAGGTCGTGCTTGAACAGGGCGTTATAGGCGCCGAATACCAAGGTTGCCATACCGGTAAAGGTAACAATGTAGAACCACCAATCGGTGCCAGCTAGCGCCGGATACATACGCGCCAACAAAAACACCCCGGCCTTGACCATGGTCGCCGAGTGCAGATAGGCCGACACCGGCGTGGGTGCGCTCATGGCATGGGGCAACCAGAACTGAAACGGAAATTGAGCAGACTTGGTAAAAGCGCCCAGCAGAATCAGTATCAGGATAACCGGGTAATAGCTGCTGGCGCGAATCACATCGGCGGCGGCAAAAATATCCTGTAAGTTGTAGCTGCCCACAACCTGGCCCAGCAATATGGCCCCGGCCAGCAGACAAAGACCTCCGGCACCGGTCACCGCCAGGGCCATGCGCGCCCCTTTGCGCGCTTCGGTTTTA
>DATBNH010000008.1:0-1959 GCA_036554405.1 Cellvibrionaceae bacterium
GCCGACGGCCATGGTGATTGCGCAGTTCGTGCTGGTACTGCCGATTCTGGCGGCGCTGTCGCGCCAAAAGGTGGAGGAGCTTCTGGGTGAGTACCGGGAACAATTCGTTTCACTGGGTATGTCTCGGTCACGAATGATGCCGACCTTGTTGTGGGACGCCCGTTTTACGCTATTGACCGTATTACTCGCCGGGTTCGGCCGCGCGAGCGCCGAAGTGGGCGCTGTCATGATGGTAGGAGGCAACATTGATGGTGTTACAAGGGTAATGACGACTGCCATTGTGCTGGAAACCAGCAAGGGCGACCTTCCGCTGGCGCTGGGGCTGGGGATCGTGCTGCTGACGCTGGTAATGCTGATTAATGCAGGCGCTTATGTGGTGAGCGAGTTGGCCAAAAGGCGGGTGGGATGACTTCATATAACGCACTGCTCAACGCCGCGGCCACGCTTTGCACGCCAACAGCGTTGCGCTTTGAGGGCGTCGCTTTCAGCCACCTGGGCGAGACACTGCTAGGGCCTTGTTCATTTACCCTGACGGGGCCTGGCCCCACACTGGTTATGGGGCCTAATGGCGCTGGAAAGAGCATTTTGTTACGACTGGCCCACGGCCTGCTTTCCCCCACTCAAGGACAGGTGTCCTGGTCCGGCGAGGGGCGGCCCCGCCAGGCAATGGTGTTCCAAAACCCGGTGCTGTTGCGCCGCTCAGCTATGGCCAACCTCACCCATGCGCTGGCAGTGAACAATACCCCGCGCAAGGTACGCAGACAGCTCGCCCTTGAGGCGCTTGAGCGCTTTGGTCTGACTACCCGCGCCGATACGTCGGCTCGCGTGCTTTCAGGCGGCGAGCAGCAGCGTTTGGCGCTGGCTCGCGCCTGGGTACTTACCCCCGATGTGCTTTTTTTGGACGAGCCCACTTCCGCGCTCGACCCGGCGGCTATTAAAGCCGTGGAAACCGCCGTGCGCGAGTTTCATCAGCGAGGAACACGCATCGTTATGACCACTCATGACCTACACCAGGCCAAACGTCTTGCCGGGGATGTGCTCTTTCTTGCCGGCGGAAAAATACACGAGCATACCCTCGCTGAATCCTTTTTTAGCTCACCTGCCTCAAAAGAGGCACAAGCTTTTATTGCCGGAGAACTGGTCGAATAGTGCGGTTCTTGCGGCTTTACCGAGTAGTTGTTCAATGCAAGTTTTCAAAACACGACAGAAGAATAACAAAATGAGAAAAACCTTAACGCTCGTACTCGCAGGCTTAACCACCCTGGGTCTGGCCGCCGGTGCCTACGCCGATGACTACATTACTCTTGCCTCGACAACCTCGACCGAAAACTCGGGGCTATTCAATGCCATCCTGCCGCAGTTCCAGGCGGCCACCGATATCGATGTGCGTGTAGTTGCGGTAGGCACCGGGCAGACCTTCGAGATCGCCCGCCGCGGTGATGCCGACAGCCTTCTGGTACATGACACGGCCGGCGAACTGCGTTTTATAGAAAATGGCTACGCCACTGAGCGCGCCGATGTGATGTACAACGACTTCGTCGTGATCGGCCCGGGCAATGATCCGGCGAATATCAGGCAAGCTCAAACCGCCGCCGAAGCGTTTGCGAACATCGCCGAGGCACAGGCACCCCTTGCCTCACGTGGCGACGACAGTGGCACCAATCGCGCCGAGCTGCGCCTTTGGGAAAATGCCGGCGTTGAGCCCGATGGCGACTGGTACCGCGAACTCGGCAGCGGCATGGGCCCAACGCTCAATACCGCCGCCGCCATGGATGCCTACGTAATGTCAGACCGCGCCACCTGGGTGGCCTTTAAAAACCGGCAGAACCTGACACTACTTTTTGAAGGCGACGACGTGTTGTTCAACCAATACGGCAGCCTGCTGCTCTCCAAAGAAAAGCACCCGCATCTCAAGCACGATCTCGCCGAGAAGTGGCACAAGTGGCTTATCTCAGAGCA
>DATBNH010000010.1:0-2715 GCA_036554405.1 Cellvibrionaceae bacterium
TGGGGTCTTGAGAGTGTTGGTAATGAAACAATCTCACCAATGTGTCCGATTACGCTTACATCTAATCAGACCTACGCACTACCCGCGCCTTTTAAATGCACCACATTACTGCCAATAAACTTATTGTGACGAAAGTGGCCGCTAAATTGCTCCACCGACATGGGCCTGGCGTAAAGAAACCCCTGGGCCTGATCACAACCCTCCTCCAGTAACCACTGCGCCTGATGCGGCTGCTCTACCCCTTCTGCTACTACAATCAATTGCATATTGTGCGCCAGCCCAATAATGGATTTGGCAATAGCGGCATCGTTGGCATCGGCGGGAACATCGTGGATAAAACTGCTGTCGATTTTGAGCTTATGCAGCGGAAAACGCTTGAGGTAGGCCAGTGATGAATAACCGGTACCAAAATCATCAATGGCCAAAAACAAACCCATTTGATGTAACTGATTAAGCTGGTTAATAGTCTCACCAGCATGCTCCATGGCGCAGCTTTCGGTGATTTCCAACTCCAAAAACCTGGCGGGCAAACCGGTGTCGCGCAAAATAGTGGCCACCTTGCCGGGGAAATCTTTTTGCCGAAACTGACGGGTAGATAAATTAACCGCCATCTGTGGCACCTGTTTACCTTCGGCAAGCCATTGCTGCTGCTGCCTGCAGGCCTCGTGTAACACCCATTCGCCCAGCGGCACAATCAGACCGGTTTCCTCGGCCAATGGAATAAAGTGGGCCGGTGACACCAGCCCACGATCCGGGTGTTGCCAACGTACCAGAGCCTCGACACCCGTCAGTTCGCCAGTGCGCAAATCAATCTGTGGTTGGTAGTGTAAAATGAGTTGCTGCTGTTCGATAGCGCGGCGTAAATCGTTCTCCAGCAATAGATAATTAACCGCTGTGGCGCTCATGCCTTTGGCGTAAAACTGACAATTATTTTTGCCAGCCTCTTTAGCTTTGTACATGGCAATATCAGCATTTTTTAACAACTCATCGGTGCCGTCGCCATCTTCAGGAAATACACTAATACCAATACTGACAGTAATAGAAATGTCGTGTCCCGCCACCTCTACCGGGCGGGCCAATGTGGCCAGCAATTTATTAGCCACAAAGCGCACATCTTCCAAATCGTTTACGCCTTCCAGCACCACTACAAATTCATCCCCCCCCAAGCGCGCCACTGTGTCCATATCGCGCACGCCTTCATTGAGGCGGTTAGATATGGTTTTCAACAGCAAGTCGCCAGAATCGTGGCCGAGGCTGTCATTGATGACCTTAAAGCGGTCAATATCCAATAACAACAATGCCAATTTATTACTTCCGCGTTCGGCTCGAGCAATACCGTGGTTAATTCGGTCGTAAAAAAGCGAGCGATTAGGCAGGCCAGTCAGGGCGTCGTGAAAAGCCATATAATTAAGGCGCGATTGCTGCTCACGCAGCGCATTCTCTGCCAGCTTGCGTTCAGAAATATCCGTACAAATGGTGCACACACCAAAGGTGTCTTCGTTGCGATCACTGAGCGGAAAACGCACCATCAAGTAGGTGTGTAAACTGCCATCTTTGTGCAGTAATTCCAGTTCTGTCTCAAAGGCTTTGTGAGTACCGACTGCCGCCGCATCCATGGCGCGTAGCGAGTCCGCCAACGCCGAGGGATAAATATCGTAGGCGTTTTTACCTACCATAGATTCATCATCAATACTGGCCAGTTGCTTGTAATGATCACTGGCCATAATCACATTGCCATTTAAATCTTTCACCGCGATTAGCGCCGGTGAATAACGCAAAATGGCATTGAGGTAAGTCTCATTAGCCCAGAGCGCCTTTTCGGTTGAACGAAAACGCTCAGCCTGATCTTCAAAGCGCCACATATCGATAATCTGGCGCACCATCAACGAGCTTAGCAGCCAAGTAGACTCCAACTGGGCCAACTGCGCACTCAGCTCTGCCGGAGGCAACTGCGACTCGATATAATAGGCGGCAATTACTTCTCCACATTCGTCGATAGGTACCATTGCCACCGACATAACATCGGCAGAGAGCTTGTGACTGTGCTCAACGGGCACCAGATGGCTCTCGGTAATGTGGCTGCGTTCAATGGCAAAGTGCTGCTGAATAAAAGTGGCGGGAAGGTTTTTGGTGGAGCTGAGAGGCCTGGCGATATTCTGAGCCTGAAGTTTGCCGCTATCATCCACTCGGGCAATGGCCTCGGTATAGAGCGTCTCCCTGCGTACCACCAAAAGCGCTACTCGACAAAGGCTTGGTCTTGCCGCTACCAGGCTCACCAGCCTTTCGGCTATCTGCTGGTGATTGAGCTCGGTAAAAAGCTGTTGATACTTGCGAATCAGTTCAACAGCGTTTTGTTTCGATTGCATACAAACCCACACAAGGTACGGTACGTCAATTCGGCCTCGCGACCCCCCAAAGTCTTTCACTTGCACCCGGCAGGTAAAGCCGAGGGGCGAAGCCCGTGACTATTTTTTAGTCCATTTTGATATTTAACCCTCCCTTTAATAACCACAATTTATTAGAAACCGGCAGCTAGTGCAACAATTTGTGCTAACTGAAAAAATTTGGCGCATTATAATGCATCCTTACGGTTAATAGACTAGAGTTAATACAAATCTTTGCTTTAACGGCACCACAAGGATTGTCCGCCCCATAATGCTATGGGCCAGGTCATGAAAAATTCCGTTCCCTTTGTCGCTGAAGAACTTTTAGCCA
>DATBNH010000046.1:0-3170 GCA_036554405.1 Cellvibrionaceae bacterium
TCCGTTCACCGTTCACCGTTCACCGTTCACCGTTCACCGTTCACCGTTCACCCAATCCATAATATTGACATAAGTGTCCGTCCAATAAGTAGCCGGATTTTCAGCCAGATATTTCACTAACTGCTTATGCGCTTCAACCGATACCGATAGATGATCAGCGCCGATGCCGTGAAAAAGTACATTAACTAGCTGATGTTCTTTAGCCGCCTTTTGTACCAGTCCAATCAGCTCATCCCCAGTTTGACCATTGGGCATAATTAGGGTGGCGTTCACGTTAGTTTCCTGGCCTTTTATACCCACAAATAAATCGCGTACGGCCTCAATATAATTGCCGTCTTTGGCTTGAGCATGCAGGCACGGCGGGGTTAGGGTGCGCTGGGTTTTACCATCAATACTGTGTAAAAAAGCATTGGCTACTTCCAACTCATCGCGCATTTGGGCAATAACCCGTGTATCCAGATTTCTGTGGTCGGCCACCCATTCCATACCTTGCTGTGATTTGGAGCAGGCGTGAAAAATCGTATGGTTACCCAGCTCGTGACCAGAGGCAGCGGCGGCACGCCAGTCGTCAAGGCGCTCGGTAATAGTGGGGGTGGCCAGTATCAAGTAAAACGAGCCTTTGATGTTATATTGATCAAGCGCAGGAATCGCGTTATCCAATTGGCTGTGTAGAGTGTCGTCGTAAGAGAGGTTAACCGCCACGCGTTCATTGTTGGGCCAAGTGATGTTTTGGGCCACGCTTAAATGACTCGCGAGAGACAAGGCCAATATGGCTATAAGGGTTATTTTTTTCATTAGAATTATCCTGATACACGAAGCGATCGAGTGTAGCGGGATTTTACAGGGCTGACAATTGGCCCCGAGTGGGGCCAAGCGCATCAGGCTTTCAGCGGCAGGTAAATTTTGGTGATCAATTCATTGGCCGGGGTGGTTTTAGGGTCGTTCAAATACTCTTCAAACGGCGGTGCATCGGCCAGCTCATGGCCAGACTCCGGCAGCCAGTGGCCATAAAACCACTCGTAAATAGCCTCAAGTTCGGCGTAGGGGCCGGTAAAGCTGAGAACCGCATGCTTACCGCCGCCGATGTTGGCACTTTGCAGGTCTCGGGTATTGGTGTTGTTATCAACAGTGATGCACGCCAGTGACCGTAAATCTTCTGTGGGCGTGGTAAAGGGGTCATCGTAGTAAATACCGAACGAGCGCGTTGTGTCGTTTACCAGCCCCAGACTGGATGCGCTAATAAACAGTTTTTCAAATACGGCGCCAATGTCCAGATAGTCACCTTTGTGCGGCATGCCCGCCAGATGTAGCAGGGGCAGGTTTTCAATGGTTACGCGATGTTTCATGGGATACTCCTTGGCAGTTTCAGGTAACAACAGTGCGTTATCGAAAACTTGCCGGTGCCCTTGTCGATAGCGGTGAGGGGAATCGCCATAGTGGGCAGCAAAGGCGCGAGTGAAGGCCTCGGCGCTGCCGTAGTTAACCGATTTAGCAATGCTCTCTACAGTATCGCCAGTGCGCACCAGCAAGCAGGCGGCGCGATGCAGGCGTAAACGCTTCACGGTTTGAAACACGGTCTCGTGCATCATCTCCCGATAAATCCGATGAAAATGATAGGGAGAAAAGCAGGCGACCTCTGCCAGGGTGTTGATATCCGTATCCCTGTCCAGATGCTTCCATAAATGGTCCACCACCTGCATAACACGGTTGCGGTAAGTTTCAAGCGTGATGCTTTTAGCCATATATGCGTCTCCTTCTGGCTGTTAATGTGTGTAGCCAGTGATATTGACTGTACACACCCCCTACCTGATAAATCCTGCGAAGTTTATACTCCATGCTCAGCACAATATATTGTAGCGCCTTGACTATACTTGTTCTAAATACATTTTGACCTGGGCCATAAAAGACAGGCATAAAAAAAGGCGAGCCAATGGCTCGCCTTTTTTGTTGTTGCTATCTGTATTTAGATGGCGACAATGTTTTCAGCTTGAGCGCCTTTAGGGCCCTGGGTAACTGAAAACTCAACCCGTTGACCTTCGGTCAGTGTTTTAAAGCCAGTGCTGGCAATGGCGCTGAAATGGGCAAATACGTCTGCACCGTTTTCACGCTCAATAAAACCAAAACCTTTTGCTTCGTTAAACCACTTTACTGCACCGGTAATTTTGTTAGACATGATCATAATCCTATAGATATAAAATAAGCCTCCGAGAGGCGGACGTACGGGAAAAAATAACAGAAACTTAAAACTACAGGACGATGAGATTACGAGTAATGCAACGAAGTGGAGTATATAAATAATATTTTCTATCCGACGGGGGATACTTTACGCTTATTCCTGCGTAAGTCAATCATTAACTGGTGGCTGGGCGAGAAACAGCTGTGCTCGCTCGGGCAGTTTGGGCGCCAGTGAGTCGAGACTTAGGGCGGTGCTACTTTGCTCGGGCTTAAACAGATGCTGCCTGAGCAAGCTTTCGGCACACCAGAAACACATCATCCACGCCTTCGGTTGGCACCATGCCCGCCTGTGGGTTAAGCGGTTTCTGAAAGCGCAAACCCATTGGCATAAACACGCGGTTGTACCACCACAGCGCTCGTTCACGCCGGTGGATCAAAAACCACATGCCCAGATCGGTGAGTTTGGACGACTTGGGCTTCATGCCGAAAACAGCGCTTTGCTCAAGTGCAAAACCATGAGCTTGCAGCAGCTCAGCCAGGCGTTTGGGTTCATAGCGGCGGCGATGGCCGACAAAATCGTCAAAAGCAGTCCAGTATTCTGGGTGCAGGGGAACCGACAGCAGAATAGTCGCCCCCGTTTTAGCGACGCGGCTGATTTCGCCGAGAGCGCCCAGATCGTCGTCCACATGCTCGACAATATCCAGCGCGCAAATCAGGTCAAAGTGGCCGTCGGGGTAGGGCAGCTGGCTAATGGAAGCGCTGCAGGTATTGCCCCCTGCCTGGTTCAAGGTTGCCAGTGCCGGCGCACTGATATCCACAAAATGGGTGCCGGCAATGGGCAGCCGTGGCCGCAGCCCGGGGCCTATTTCCAAACGAGAGGGTGCGTTCCGGGCGATTTCCTCCACCAGTGGCCAAGTATTGAAGCGCTCCGGGCCAATGAGTCGAGCCTCTGCCCATAGTGGATCATAAAAAGCTATGTTGGCTTCCAGCAATTG
>DATBNH010000090.1:0-4342 GCA_036554405.1 Cellvibrionaceae bacterium
GTTGGTATTCAAGGCCACTGGGGACTTAACTACCCCAAAAATGAATACATTGAACAGGCCATTGAAGCCTACTCGGCACTGGGTATTAAAGTGATGATTACCGAGCTCGATGTAGATGTGCTACCGCTCACCCGTGAAGGGCAAATTATTGGCCAGGGCATGATGCATCCACAATTTGAGTTGGAGGAATTCAAAACCTATCTCGACCCCTATCGAGATGGCCTACCCAAAGATATTCAACAACAACTGGCCGATCGCTGGGCAGAATTATTTGGCATATTCTATAAGCACCGCGACAAAATCGACCGAGTGACCCTCTGGGGCGTCCACGATCCTATGTCGTGGAAGAACGGCTATCCTATACCCAACCGCACCAATTACCCGCTGTTATTTAATCGCGATTACAGCGCCAAACCAGCAGTGGAAGCCATACTGAAAGTGCCACAAAATTAAAAACGATCGCCGATTATCGAGTCGCCGATGACCGATAATCGGCAATTTACCATGCCGGGGAACTTTCCAAAAAACGCCATGCCAGATGATTTTCTCCGTCCAGCATCCGACGTCAGACGTCAGACATTTCACCAACGCACCAACCACTCCTCCCCCTACCCCTCCTCGCAAGCGAAGAGGGGAGTTATTCTGTAACGCTTCCCGTTCTCCGCTTCTACAAAAAATACTCCGGATGTTCTTTCGGAATCACTTCCAGCACATTGTAGACGTCTTTCATATGCACACCCATCGCCGCCACAGCTTCAGCGGCCGAGCCCGCCTTGATAGCCTTGATTATCGCCGTATGTTGCGACAACACTCGCTTGTATTGACCGCGCATATGCAAGCTGAGGTTGCGCACCCGATCCATATGAGCCTTCTCCGCCTCAATTAGGCTGGCAACACGGCTATAGCCGGTAAAACTAGCCAGGGACTGGTGAAAATCATCATCGAGTTTTTGAAACGCCAGGGCATCGTCATCACGCGCGGCAATTTTTTGCTCGGCAATAATTCGCTTGCCCGCTTCTGTGGCATCCTCGCTGGCGTTTTCGGCCACGTAGGCCACCACCGCTACTTCCAGCGCTTCGCGAATAAATCGCGCTTGCAGAATTTTATCAATACTGAATTTGGACACATAAGTGCCGCGCTGTGGTAAAACCTCAACAAACCCAATGGAAGATAATTGAATCAACGCTTCGCGCACAGGCGTACGGCTAACAGAAAATTGTTCGGCCAGGGCGGTCTCGGAAATCATCTGCCCAGGCAGCAGTTCCATGCTCACAATGGCATCGCGAATAAGGCCGTAAAGCTGGCCAGAGGCAGGCTTGTCATAGGCTATCGACTTACCTTTGCCAATCAAGGCAATGGCACCGGTATTTTTCTTGGCCAAAATATTTCCTCAGTACTCATTAGGCAACAGGCGCAAACGGCAAAAATAATGAACAGCCATGATACTGACTTGCGTAAAGACTTACCAGAAGCCACAGCGCCATGTTAACGCTAACACCTACTCTTAAATCGAGCAGGCCCCATTTTGAGCACCAACAAACCTACAGTGCCTGCCAACAGGGCAAATTATACTCCGGCGCCTCTAAGGGCGCCGCTGCGCCCCAGAAAAATCCGAGCAGAAACGACAGAAAAAGCGGCCATAAAAAACCGCTTACAAACCCGCAAAAATAAACGGCTCAGTCTTCTTAAAGGACGACAGGGCATCACCCGCATATACTTCATGATTTTCAAGCTGTAACCGCTTGGTGCCACCTTGGGAAAAGTTCACCTTATTTAAATCCACCCAAAAGGTATTAGGGGTAAGTGCTGTCTCAAAGTAATACACCAGGTTTTTTTGATCTGATACAGACCGCCAGCGTGTTGACGATATGTTTGGCTCCTCATGGGATGAGATGCCAAAAGGAACCGATGCATTTCTGATAACGCTAAATACACTCGCCACCGCAATTTTAGGGTTTGCCACTTTCGGAATAGCATCGATGTAAAAAGAAGCCCTGGCAAAACGATCTGCCGCCCGATTGGTGCCAGGCAGCATTGTTAGGCCCCCAACCTGTTGCCAATAACTATTAAGGGCCAATTGCTGTTCAAATATCGGCGAGTTAGTCATGACCGTATAGGACATATCATGATGAATCACCAGCTTGCCATCAATATACTCAAAAATGGCGTTATCACCTTTAGCATCGGATACCGATAAATGTACAGTAGTAAATCTATCTGTACCTGGGATGGTTGACGACACCACCACAAAAGATGCCTTAGCTAAGGCATCTACCGCCTCCTGTACTGTGGCAAAGTTATCCAGAACATATTGCACCCAGGCGGCAACACTCAGCCCTTGTTGCTGGGCTGGATCAAATGCAGGGTAAGTGGACTCAGCCAGCCACAATAAATTTGCCACCAGACCTTTTTCATTCATGCCATCGGTACTGGCAATATCAAATGAGCTTGCAACCACGCTGCCGTATTGAGAAGTCCAGGTAACAGAATTGGGGCCAACCGAGCCATGACGGTCCAGCCCCCGAGGGAACAGCCACAGATTAGCCGGAATATCATCCTTCCAATCCATAGATCGACCGGTAATAGTTAATCCCTCCGGCCCCTGATAAACTGCACGCGTACAGGCAAATGCCGACACAGAAAGCAGCAATACACAGGCACAAGCAACCGTAAAAATACGTGTTGATAGAGTCATCGTTTAAATCTCCTTATAGTAAATAGTGGCGCTTTATCATAATAGCTTCCAGAAATAGAGGGGTCTATTCATAACGGACTGCTAAGTCGATACGCCGGGGCTTCATCGCTTACTTTATCTTTTTACATAAAACGGAAAATTTGCATTACCCACTTTTCCCTTGCCATCGTAAACATAACTGAAAATCCGGTAATCCCCCTCCGCCAATGGCGCATTGAAAATTAGCTCACCGGCTTGTTGCGATACGGGGTTTAACTGAGCTTCATCAGGTTTTTGCTCAAAGGCACCGCCCTGACTTCTTACCTCAACCTCTTGCAATAAAACCCACTCATAACGTAAATCATCTCCGTCGGGATCGGTCACCTCTACAGTAACAGTTGCCTGCTCGCCCGGCGCCAGATAAACATTGCGCTCGGCCGGCTGATCATTGAGACGGATATCCATCATCCGCGGCGCACGATTTACAGGGTAAGCGCCCGTCCAAAAGCGAGAGAGCTCATCAACGCGGGCGTTAGGCTTGCCATCGGCATTGAACATGCCATACCAGGTGGGCGTACGCTCCTGTTTCTGACCCCATAAGAATGCGTAAGAGCCGATAACCTTGCCAGTGGGATTGCCCGCTAAAGCCTTGCGCATACGCTCGGCAAAAGTGTCGGCCTTAATACCACTGGGCTCTTCTATCTCGCGCCCCCACTCGGTGGTCGGGCGCTCCCAGTGGCCAATTGCACCATACTCGGTCACCATATAAGGCTTATCGATATTGTGCTCGCGAATCATCGCCGGTAGCGAACCCACATCGCCATACAACTGTACAGAAATAAAATCTACATTGGGCGTATATTTAAGTGCGGTTTTAATGTGTTCTTCACTGGCACCAGCAAAGGTATAAGTAACAGGGTGATGTGGATCTTCCTGGTGCACATACTCAATCATATCGTTAATGGCCCTATATACATTGGGATTAACATCAGCGAGCGAACCATCGGAGTGGAATAACAAATTAGGCTCGTTGGCGACCACCCATGCCAGTAAATTAGGGTGGTTTTTGTATCGCTGTAGCGTCTGCTTAAAGCGCTCGAACTGCTCTGCTACGGCCTGTTTATCGTTATAATCAAAGCCGTGTAGTTCCTTTTGGGTATCAAACCCCAATGCGACCATGACGCCGTGCTCAGCCGCTTTGGCCAAAATTTGAGCGGCATTGTTAGCGTTCCAGGTCCGAATACTGTTTCCACCAATCTCCACCAACAGGGGTAAGCTACTCAAATCACCACCACCGAAACCAACCCCTCTGACTTCAAACGGCTGGCCATCCACCAGTAACTGATAAACACCATCGCTGTTAATAATCTCCACATGCCTGGGGCCAGGAATTGCCGGGATGGGCCTGCTGGATACCTCATCGCCCTGGAAAGAACAGGCGGCTAACGCCAATAGCGCCAAGCTTAAAACCATGTGTCGTAACATAAAAGCCCCTTATTTACCGTTTTTGCCATCAAAACAAAAAATCAGCGCTTATGCGCCCCACAATTGTGTCAATAGCAAAGGTGGGAAGAAGCTGTTGATTAAAATCAGGCGAGTAAGTGCGCAAGGGACAATCAAAAGATAATATGGTGTATTCGTTCTTTCTGCATAAAAAGATCAATTTCT
>DATBNH010000118.1:0-1725 GCA_036554405.1 Cellvibrionaceae bacterium
GAGGTTTATAGTCAGGTCATGCGGGAGCTCAACTTCACAGCACTGGTTGTTTTCATCGCCCAGCCACCACTCCCCCGCCGTACCCTTGAACTCGTGGTTTTGGTATTTGATGGTCATTGGCTGTCCTCCTGTAAAGGCAAAGGCCGAAGCGCATCGCCATCAAAACTAATGCGCGTGATATGTCGCTCGTCTGGCGCACCAAATGCAGAACCTATGCTTTCGACTTCTACGCGACTAATCGCAATCCTGTGCTCTTTCTGTATGCGCTCGAAAGCGTCTTTTAGGATTTCGTTTATGGTCATGGCTATTTATCCACCCAAACAGCAACAACAAACCATATCGCCAGCAACAAAACGGCAAATGCAGTAGGAATCCACATCGGTGCCAAGACCCACCACCATGACCACGCAATATAGCCGGTCAGCTTTAACACAATAAAAACTATGGTTAGCAAGCCCAAAAAGCCAATGCCGCCAGATGATGATTTTTCGTTGCTCATGTCATTGACTCCCGTTATTCATTAACCCACACACTACCACCAATTGCGGCGGTGGGGTTAGTTAAGGTTTGTAAAGGTTACTTTGGGTAAGGCTCTACTGCGTACCTAATGGATTGCCTTGCCTCCCTCTTGAATCGCTTATTGCCAGTGATATAGATATACCTGTGCTTTCTGGGGCGCGGCGCCAAGTAAAAGTCATCGCCGTACTTATCCCGCGTAGCTTGCGCCCTGTTCTTTGTGCCCCTGAATTCGTCGGCTATGGTCTGGCCGTGCAAATGCTCTTTGCCTCTCAGCTTCCAATCTGTTCGCTTGGCGCTTAGGCCGCAATAAATAAAGTTGCAAGCCTGATAAACGTAGCCTTTATGTCCTTGGCTGGTGTCAGCAAATGATATGACTATTGCATCAGGTAGCATTTTCAAGCTGTGCGACACAAGGAACGACGCTTCATTTTTTATGTTGTCTTTCAGGCAAAGCCTATTTAGCTCCAATATGTGGCCCGCCATTTCAGGACCTGCTATTCCTGATCTTAGCGTGGCACTTGGTGGCGTTCCGTATGTGACAACACCCACTAGGCCCTCGTCACGGAAAAGGCCGAACGCATACGATATAGAAGGCCAGCGTTTTGCGTAGTGTATGCCCAATATAAAAGGGGCGCACTGGTTTCGGTTAATTCGCCTAACTTCATTCACAACACATCCCCCACATTCTCACCCCTAACCCCATACCCGCGCCACCAAGTGCGCGGGCTGGCTGGTATAACCTGATCACCCTTCTGCCACGTATCTGCGCGCGACCGATTGACCGCAAGCATAGTCCAGGTCTCGGGCGCTACTGTAACGATTCTATGCCATGTGTCCGGCATGATGGCGTGTGCTGACGGGTGCCGCTTGTAGCGTCCTGACATGAGGTTAAGCGCAGCTTGTAGCGGCTCGTCAACGGGGCACCGTAACCAATACTGGTTTCCCATGTGCTCGATATAACCGCCGTTTAGCACAATGCTGTGCGCGATAAACGGGTGGTTGTGCAGGCAGCTATCGCCGTCCTCGGTCAGAAATCGGTGTAGCCAGAAATCCCAGTCTTTGCACGGTGATTCGCCTGCGTAGTACCTTTGAAGATACCCGACACCGTTAATATCGATCTGCTTGCACGGCATGGCTGCTGTTATTTTTAGTAGGGATTGGTTAGTGGTCATGCCAATAGATCCTTATTCTGATATATATTCCCAA
>DATBNH010000121.1:0-1962 GCA_036554405.1 Cellvibrionaceae bacterium
TGGGGGGCATTGCACAAAATAGCGAAGGTGAACGCGAAGGCGGCGCTCATGTGTGCGTGGTGGAGGCCGGCACCGGCACCGGTAAAACCATCGCCTATTTATTACCGGCCATCGTAATTGCCAAAGCGCTGGGTAAAAAACTGGTGGTGGCTACCGCTACAGTGGCTTTGCAAGAGCAGATCGTACACAAGGATCTGCCGGAGCTAAAGCGCAATACCGATCTGTCTTTCAGTTTTGCCCTGGCCAAAGGCCGGGGCCGCTATTTGTGTTTGTCTAAACTCGATACTCTGCTGGGTGAAGCGGCGAGTGTCACTGACCCCACCCGTGCACTTTATGAAGACGAGCTGCCCGCTATAGATGAGCAAGGCATCAAAATTTATGAGTCGATGATGGATGCGCTGGCCAGTAATAAATGGAATGGCGAGCGCGACAGTTGGCCGGTGGAATTGGAAGTCGCCGAGTGGCAGCGCGTTACCACCGATCATCGTCAGTGCACCGGCAGACGTTGCTCCAACGTCTCCGCCTGTGCTTTTTTCAAAGCGCGCGATTCGCTGCATAATGTCGATTGCATTGTAACTAATCACGATCTGGTGCTGGCCGATCTGGCCTTGGGTGGCGGTGCAATCTTGCCCGACCCTGAAGAGACTATTTACGTTTTCGATGAAGGCCATCACCTGCCCGATAAAGCCCTGAATCACTTCTCCCATCACAGCCGTATGCTCGCCACCAGCCGCTGGCTGGAGCAGTGTAATAAAAGTCTGGGCGCCTTGTTGAGCGCCGTAGGCGAGGCTGGCAGGGTTAATCACTACGGCGAGCAGTTGCCGGCAGAATTGATGACGTGCAAGCAGCAGCTGGATTTACTCTACCCATTGCTGGATGAAAAAATCCAGTCTATAGAAATAGGTGAGCGCGAGCGCCGGCAACAGTACCGTTTTAGTGGTGGCCGAGTGCCTGATGAAATTATCGAGCAGGCTCAGCAACTACACCAGCATTTTGATCGGCTCAGTGATTTGTTGGCAAAGATGGCCAGCGAACTTTCTGAAGCGATGGAAGATATGCACTGCCCGGTGCCCAAGGTGGATTTGGAAGCTAATTACCCGGTACTCGGCACCTGGCAATCGCGCGCCGAAGCCAACCGTGATTTATGGGAAAGTTTTGCTCACAGTGATGACAGCGATACAGTGCCGCGCGCGCGCTGGCTGACGTTGGTGGAATTTAATGGCAGCTACGATATTGAGGTCTGCTCCAGCCCCATTCTGGCGGCGCGCACCTTGGAGTTTAGCCTCTGGAACCGGGTATTTGGTGCGGTGGTTACCTCCGCAACGCTTACCGCGTTGGGTAAGTTTGACCGCTACCGTATGCGCGCCGGCACTCCCGCCGATGGCAGCTATCAGGTGGTACCGAGTCCGTTTGATTTTTCACGTGGTTTGCTGCAGGTGCCTGCCTTCGCCGAAGATGCCAGTGACAGTCGCCGTCACACCCAGTCGCTGATTACTCACTTACCGGATTTATTGGCACCTATGGAGGGCACCTTGGTGCTGTTTTCATCGCGCCGACAAATGCTGGATGTATTCGATGAACTGCCCGAGGCCCATAAAGACAGTATTCTGGTGCAGGGCGATCGCTCCAAACAGGAAATTATCGACAGCCACCGGGCGCGAATTGACAAGGGGCAGGGCAGCGTGATTTTTGGTCTGGCGAGTTTTGCCGAGGGTGTGGATTTACCCGGCGGCTACTGCGCCCATGTGATTATTGCCAAGCTGCCGTTTGCGGTACCCGACGACCCCATAGAGGCCTCGGTGGCAGAGTGGATAGAGGCCCGTGGCGGCAATGCCTTTATGCAAATGACCATTCCCGACGCCTCGCTGAAGCTGATTCAGGCCTGCGGGCGGCTGTTACGTACCGAAGGCGACAGCGGCACCATTACCCTGTTGGACAAACGTGTGGTCACTAAACGCTACG
>DATBNH010000135.1:0-2289 GCA_036554405.1 Cellvibrionaceae bacterium
AATGGCAACGTCTGCCGTCATCTGTGTTCTCCTTATTGCGTTAAAAGCATCACCCACTGTTGGTACAGGGGTAAGCCGATCAAAACGTTGACCGGAAATGTAATACCCAATGCCGCCAGCATGGCCAGGCCGATATCGGCTTCAGGCACGGCGGCCTGAATGGCGGCAGGAGCCGCTATATAAGAGGCGCTCGCCGTAAGCGCGGCCAGCACCAGAATGCTCCCCGGGGGCAAACCCAGCCATAAACCCACGCCCAAACCCACCCAAGCCAGCGCAAAGGGCGCAAGGGAGGCGAATAATAACAGGCGCCAGTGCTGTAAGGGGAGGGGAAAGCAGGCGCGAGCCGTACAAATTCCCATTTCGAGCAAAAAAAGCGCTAAAAAAGTGGTAAAACCGCCTATTAGCGTGGGCGTAATGGGTGCTAAACCCTCGGGGCCATAAAGCCAGCCGAGAATCACCCCGCCAATAAGCAGCAAAACGCTGCGGCTGGTGAGTGCCTCGTGCCACACCTTGGCAGAGGTGCTGCCAGAGCCTTTTTGCCGCTGGTACCACCAGAGCATAACCATCAGTGCTGGCACCTCTAACAATACCAGATAAAGCGTCGTTTCTGCAGCCAGGTCCATGCCCGCGCTTTGTGCCAGCGCCAGCGCCACCGCGAAGGTGCCGGCACTGACCGAGCCGTAGTGAGCGGCAATACTGATGGCATTGGCACTGTTGAGCTTCACCACCCGCGTCAACAACGGGTAGAGCGCCACCGGAATCAGCAGACCCAAAGAGCCGATTAACAGCAAGTCCCACACGGCCGAGCCCTGGGCCTGGCCGTGTAGAGCCAGGCCGCCTTTCAGGCCAAGGGTGAGCATAAGCAAAATAGAGAGCGTTTCGTAAACGGCTTTGGGAACCTTAAGGTCCGATTTCAGCAACCCGGCCACCAGGCCCAGGGCAAAAAAAGCGATGACAATATCCGGCATGCGTTCTCTCCAGCGTTGAACCCCGGCCCACCCAGGTTTCGGCGGTGGTGATTATCGTCATCTGAGGCTATTATTGATAATAAATTTTAATATGAATTTAAATAGATAATTATCTATGGTGCTGGATTATTGACAATGGATTTACGACATTTAAGCTTTCGTTTGTTACAGGTGTATATACAGGTGGTGCGCACGGGCAGCATCTCTGCCGCTGCGCGCAACCTGCACCTAACCCAGCCCACGGTTTCCCTGCAGATGAAAAAGCTCACCGAAACCGTGGGCGAGCCCTTGTTGGAGCCGCGCCATGGCAAGCTGGCCACCACCGCAGTGGGCAACGAGCTATACCGCGCCGCTGGCGATGTGATGGGCCGCTTTGAGGACTTTGGCCACACCCTGGCAGAGGCGCGCCAGGGCCAGTGGGGCCATGTGAAGCTGGGCGTAGTCACTACCGCTAAAACCATTATTCCCCGCATACTGGGCGGCTTTTACCACTACCGCCCCAAAGTGGATGTCACCCTCAATATTGGTAACCGCGCGCGGGTGCTGGAGCGGTTTTCCAATCAGGAAGACGATCTCTACCTGTTCAGTCATCCACCCACCGGCACCCATGTGCGCGCCACCGCTATTATCCGTAACCCCCTGCAGCTTATCGCCCCCAAAGGCCATTGGGCCGCCCAGCGCCAGGCGTTGGATTTTAGCGAACTGAAACACGAGCGCTTTTTAATGCGCGAGCCCGGCTCGGCCACGCGCATGGCTTTCGACACCTGGCTAAGTGCCCGGGGGCTTGAACTTAACAACACCCAACAGATTGAGAGCAACGAAGTCATCCGCCTCTCTGTGGCCGAGGGCCTGGGGCTGGCAGTGTTATCGGCGCACACACTGGAAGAGGGCCGGGAAAAACTCGTGCAGCTACCGGTACAGGGCTTTCCCCTGGAGAGCAACTGGTACCTGGTATCGCGCCGGGATCGCCGGTTATCGCAAGCGGCCCAGGCACTGGTGCACTATATGGCCACTGACCTGGCCAAGTGCATACAGCCGGGTTGGGTGGCCGACGATTTGGGCAAATTATTGCGGCCAGATTAACGGCTTAACCGATGCTGTCGATACTCGCCGCGCGAGCGGGTACCGCAAGGGAATATGGACCTGGGCAGTGTGTATTGTTTATTCAATCGCACAAAAAAATCCTCCGCCCTTGACCCGTTGTTGGCTCTGGCGTTCAATCGCAAACTGCACTGGCCGGCAATAAGAGTAAACGTAGCTATGACCAAAACGCATGCAGAATCAATATTCAGCGCACAGCTGTTGCGCCCCGCTGCGGCCG
>DATBNH010000146.1:0-1821 GCA_036554405.1 Cellvibrionaceae bacterium
AGGCCCAACAAACCGACAAACGTTAGCAATAGCCAACCTACGTTGTAACTGATGGGACCTTTGGCAAAACGGTAATCGGCTTCCTCATCCATAGCTGGAATCAGGAAAAGATCGACAATCCAGCCCACCAGAAACAGACCAAAGGTGAAAAACCAGATGGTGCCGGTAATCGGTTTGCCGTAATAAAAACGGTGCGCACCCAAAAAGCCGAAAATCCAGAGCAGATAGCCAAAAAACTTACTGTGTGTATCTGATTGCTGCATAGTGTTCTCGTTAGCGCTTTGGTTAGTTAGATCGATAATACCTTAACTAGCTATTGCCTTAAAATGATGCCGAATCAACCCCCGCCAAGGCAACCACGCCGCTCTGAATAACTTCTCCCTTGCGCCACAAACGCCACTCTCCGGGCTGATACACATCCCACTGCTCATCCGAGGTCAAAGGCTCGGTGACCACCACGCTAACGATGTCATTAGGGGTAGTCTCGGCTTCAAAGTCGATGGTCACATCGGTGTCCTTCAGGCGTGCCGGCCCGAAAGGCGCGCGCCGGGTAATGCTGGCCATTTTGGTGGTGCAAAAGGTGAACAGCCAATCGCCGTTGCTGAGCAGAAGGTTGAATACGCCTTGGCGGGCGTAGGCCGCAGACAGCTGAACCAACTGATCCACCGTATCCTGTTCGGTGCTGTGGCGATCGCTGTTATCGCGCAAATGGTTCAGTAAGTCACAGAACAGGGCCTCACTGTCGGTGCCGCCTACGGCCTCATAAAACCCCGGCTTCGGGCTAAAATCTGACAACTGGCCGTTGTGAGCAAACACCCAGTAACGGCCCCAGAGCTCCCGCATGAAGGGGTGGGTGTTGGCCAGGCAAATCTCACCCACATTCGCCTGGCGAATGTGGCACAGTGCCACTTCGCTTTTAATAGGGTGGGTTTGCACCACTTCGGCGATGCGGGAATTGGCACTGGCATCTACATCGTGAAACGCCCTGACGCCCTTGCCTTCATAAAAAGCCACGCCCCAGCCATCTTTGTGGGGCCCGGTGTCGCCGCCACGACGGGTCAGGCCGGTGAAGCTGAAACACAGATCGGTCGGAGTGTTGGCACTCATCGCCAGCAGTTCACACATAACGCAGTTTTACCCTCGGCAAATCAGACATCGTATAAATATACAGGGTTTAGGCGGCGTGCGTCCCGCGAACCCCCATGCATTTCATGGCAGCAGCACCCAATTTGAGTACAATTGAAATTCAGTTTCGTATTTACGCTCACAACGCTGCCCCTATGGACCCCACTATGGAATGGAGCATTACCCACCTCTGGCTTATTCTGGCGCTGTTGCTGGGCCTGGCCGAGCTTACATCCGGCGTTATGGTGCTGCTGGCCCTGGCAATTGCCGCTGCACTAACCGCAGTATTGGCGCTTCTTGGCTTGTCGCTGGAATGGCAATTGGCGGGAATGGGCTTATTTTCTGGCGTTCTGGTGCCCGTTGCCATTCGCTGGCTAAAGCCGCGTTTCTCACCAAAAGGCGTCGCCTACGGCACTACCGGCACCGGCGTAGATCAGGGAAAGCAATTCCGCAGTCTACGCCGTGATTTTGACGACGCCACAGGCATAAAAGTAAACGGTGACTTCTATCGCCTGCGGGTACAATCGAGCGGGCAGACCGAACTGCCAGAAGGCACCGCGCTTATTTTTGACCACTTCGATGGCACTACCGCCATTGTTGAATTTGCAACCCCCAAGGACCTGTAACCATGGAAGAGTTTCTATCCCCCGGGCTGGTTATCAGCCTGATTGTTGTCGCCATTGGCATTTTTATCAT
>DATBNH010000162.1:0-3543 GCA_036554405.1 Cellvibrionaceae bacterium
CGCTCATCGGTCAGCACCACAAACTCGTCACCGGCACTGGGAGCGGCATCCAGCCCCAGAATCTCCACCGGAGACGAGGGCCCCGCCTCTCTGACAGTTTGACCGAGTTCGTTAATCATAGCCCGCGCACGACCGTAGCTTTGACCGGCCAATACCAAGTCACCATGGTTAAGCGTACCCTGTTGAATCAACAGAGTAGCGACAACGCCGCGGCCTTTATCTACACGTGATTCGATCACCACACCGCGAGCGGGGGCATCAACGACGGCTTTTAATTCCAACAGCTCGGCCTGCAAAGATACGGCCTCAAGCAGCTCATCAATACCCACACCTGTATGTGCCGATACTTCAACAAACTGTGTGTCACCGCCCCACTGCTCAGGAATAACATTTTTGGCAACCAGTTCGTTTTTAACGCGATCAGGATCGGCCGATTCTTTATCGCACTTGTTGATAGCAACCACCAAAGGCACACCGGCAGCTCGCGCATGCAAAATGGCCTCTTCGGTTTGCGGCATTACACCGTCATCGGCCGCCACCACCAAAATAACCACATCGGTACACTGAGCACCACGAGCACGCATAGCAGTAAAGGCAGCGTGTCCGGGCGTATCCAAAAAGGCGACTTCACCATGGCCGGTTTTAACACGGTAAGCACCAATGTGCTGGGTAATACCCCCGGCTTCACCAGCGGCCACTTTGGCCTTGCGAATATAGTCCAACAGCGAGGTTTTACCGTGGTCAACATGTCCCATTACCGTGACGATTGGCGCACGCGGCAACTCCTCACCTTCAATTTTAATATCCTGCTCAAGGTTAATTTCGATATCGTTATCGCTGACCAGTTTAGCCGTGTGCCCCATCTCCTCAACCAACAATTGGGCGGTATCCTGATCCAATGGTTGATTAATGGTTGCCATTACATCCATCTTCATCAATTGACGAATTAAATCGCCGGCCTTGATGGTCATGCGCTGGGCGAGATCGAAAACAGTGATGGTTTCCGGGATTTCCACCTCGTGCACGATTTTATTGGTAGGCTTTTTAAACCCGTGTTTGTTAGACGCCTTGTGTTGGGCACGTCCAAGCTTGCGGCGCTGCATAAAAGCCTCATCCAGCTCATCATCTTCAAGAGCATACAGCTCTACACGTGGTGCCTTTTTAGGAGACAAAGCCTTCTTACCCGTTTTGCCCGCACGCTTGGCACGCGGAGACTCCTCGTCATCAAAGGCCTCGGGGCGACGCTCCTTCTTGCGGGTATGCTTGGTATCAGCCTTGGCTTTTTCGGCAGCCTCTTCTGGGGAATCAAACACTTTGGGCTGAGGTGCAGGTTCTTTTTTCGATCCTTTTTCAGCTGCACGAGCTTGTTCTTGCGCGCGCAACTCAGCTTCGCGCGCAGCCTCTTCAGCCTTGCGTCGCTCGAGAGCTGCCTGGCGCTTATCTTCAGCATCATCTACAAATTTACGTGTTTCAACTGTAGGTTGCGGGGCGGGTGGCGTCTGCTCTTCTTCAGGCGCCACTTCTACTTGCTCTTCAGTGATTATCGGCTCATCAACAGCCACTTCCGTCACAAGCTCTTCCGGTTCAGACTGAATAACTTCATCAGCGCCCTGCTCAATCTCTTCCGGTGTGCGCTTCACATAGGTGCGCTTTTTGCGCACTTCAACGCTTACGGTTTTACGCGCACTGCCACTGCCAGTTTTAAGTGTTGTGGTGGTTTTGCGCTTGAGCGTAATTTTTTTCGGCTCGGCCGCAATTTCACCGTGATTACCTTTCAAATAAGTTAGCAGTGTTTGCTTCTCTTCATCAGAGACCAACGCATCTTCAGCAGTGTGACCCAGCCCGGCTTCCTGCATTTGTTTAAGCAGTCGCTCAACGGGAGTTCCCACTGACTTGGCGAGTTCGCTTACTTTTACTTCTGCCATTACATATCCTCAAAGTTTATTTTCGCCCACAACACATTACTGGCGGTGCTCAGGCAAACCAGGGCTCTCTTGCTTTCATAATCAGAGCCGCGGCACGTTCTTCAGTCATTTGTTCAATGTCAAGCAGCTCATCTACCGCTTGCTCGGCCAAATCTTCCATGGTCGATACGCCGCGGCTGGCAAGAATGACTGCCAATTCCGGGGTCATGCCTTCCATATTCAACAGATCATCTGCTGGCGCCGCACCTTCAAGCTTCTCTTCCGATGCAAGAGCTTGTGTCAGCAACGCATCTTTAGCACGAGCGCGTAACTCTTCGGCAACATCTTCATCAAAGCCCTCAATGGCAATGATTTCTTCAAGGGGCACATAAGCCACCTCTTCAAGAGTGGTGAAACCCTCTTCTACCAGCACGCCGGCAACATCTTCATCAACATCCAGCGCATTCATAAATATCTGGATATAACCACCGGTTTCAGCCTGTTGTTTGTCTTCCCATTCCGCCAAGCTCATTACATTAATTGACCACTCGGTCAACTCAGAGGCCAAGCGTACATTTTGCCCGCCACGGCCAATGGCCATGGCCAGCTTGTCTTCCGCTACGGCCAAATCCATTGAGCCCGCGTCTTCGTCGACCACAATAGACTCGATTTCCGCCGGCGACATGGCATTAATCACAAACTGCGCCGGGTTATCATCCCACAGAACAATATCTACCCGCTCGTTACCAAGCTCATTCGATACTGCCTGAACCCTGGAGCCACGCATACCTACGCAGGCACCCACCGGATCTATGCGGCCATCATTGGTGTTGACCGCGATTTTAGCGCGCAAGCCAGGGTCGCGAGCGGCGCCTTTAATTTCAATAATACCCTCTGAAATTTCTGGCACTTCAATTTTAAACAATTCAATCAGCATTTCAGGGCATGAACGGCTCAAAAATAACTGTGGGCCACGCGACTCGGAGCGCACATCTTGCAACAAAGCACGAATGCGATCGCCCATGCGAAAAATTTCACGGCCAACCAGCTGGTCGCGCGGCAATAACGCCTCGGCATTATTACCCAAGTCCACAATAATGCTTTCGCGAGTCACTTTTTTAACCGTACCGCTCACCAGCTCACCGACACGGTCACGATACTCATCGACCATTTGCGCGCGTTCGGCTTCGCGGACCTTCTGTACAATTACTTGCTTGGCGGTTTGCGCTGCAATTCGACCAAACTCAACATTTTCTATTTTTTCACGATAGACATCGCCTATCTGCAGTGAGGTATCCACCTCTGCCGCTTCCTGGGTTGTCCACTGGGTACCCAGTTCCGCCATGACATCATCGGCCACGACCGTCCAGCTACGATGCGTTTCATAGTCGCCGGTCAAACGATCGATCCTGACCTCAATGGTTGAATCTTCGTCAAAGCGCTTTTTAGTAGCCATCGCCAACGCACTTTCAATAGCCTCAAAAATCACATCCTTTTCAACGCCTTTCTCGTGGGAAACGGCATCGGCGACCAGCAAAATTTCTTTGTTCATGAGCTTGCCTCGTTCAACTCCTGACTAGAAGTGGGGGACTATGTTTGCTTTCTCGATGGTTTCTATGGGCAACAAAAACTCTTCGTC
>DATBNH010000207.1:0-5005 GCA_036554405.1 Cellvibrionaceae bacterium
TTGTTATCGGCGTGCTCACCGCCATTAATAATGTTCATCATCGGCACCGGCATAGAGTATTTGCCCGGAGTGCCGTTGATGTCGGCAATGTGTTGATACAGGGGAATGTTTTTGGCAATAGCCGCCGCTTTGGCCGCTGCCAGAGACACCGCCAAAATAGCATTGGCGCCGAGCCTGGATTTGTTTTCAGTGCCATCGGCTTTGAGCATGGCGTTATCCAGCGCGCGCTGATCGGTCGCATCCATACCCACCAGCAGTGGTTTGATAATGTCGTTAATATTGGCCACGGCTTTTAATACGCCTTTGCCTAAGTAACGGGACTTATCGCCATCGCGCAATTCCAGCGCTTCGCGGGAGCCGGTTGAGGCACCGGAGGGCGCGCAAGCGGAACCCACGGCACCAGACTCCAGAATCACCTCGGCGCTAACGGTGGGGTTGCCGCGGCTGTCGAGGACTTCAAAGGCTTTAATATCAACTATCTTGCTCATGCAGTTTTGTACTCCAGTTTTTCCAGTAAAAAGTTGGGCCGAATCGAGGCCTATTGAATATCCAGCGGCGGCAGGTTTTTCACCGTGTCATCCACCGCTTTCATATGAATTAAAAAAGCTTCCAGCTTGTCCAGCGGCAAGGCGCTGGGGCCATCACACCTGGCGTTATCGGGGTCTGGATGCGCCTCCAGAAACAGTCCGGCCAAGCCCACGGCCAAACCGGCACGAGCCAGCTCGGCCACCTGCTGGCGACGACCGCCGGAGGCGGCGCCCATAGGGTCGCGACACTGCAGCGAATGGGTAACATCAAAAATCACCGGGGCGCCAGCGCTGACACTTTTCATGGTGGAAAAGCCGAGCATATCCACCACCAAATTATCGTAGCCAAAGTTGCTGCCGCGATCACACAATATCAGTTTATCGTTACCGCACTCGCGAAATTTCTCTACGATATTTTTCATTTGCCCCGGGCTTAAAAACTGTGGCTTTTTAATATTGATTACCGCATCGGTTGCCGCCATGGCTTTTACCAAGTCTGTCTGGCGCGCCAAAAAAGCCGGCAGCTGAATAATGTCGGCCACTTCGGCCACAGGTGCGCATTGGTGAATTTCATGTACATCGGTAATCACCGGCACATTAAAGGTGGATTTAATTTCGGCGAATATCTTCAAACCTTCTTCCATACCAGGGCCACGATAGGAATGAATCGACGAGCGATTGGCTTTATCAAAAGAAGCCTTGAAAATATAGGGAATGCCCAGCTTTTGCGTAACTTCTACATATCTTTCGGCAACGCGCATGGCCAAATCGCGCGACTCCAATACATTCATACCACCAAACAACACAAACGGCAGCTGATTACCCACTTCTATATCGCCTACGCCAACAATTTTATCCGTCACTTTCGGTACCTTGTTAAAAAATAAAACCGGCGCTAACCGGCAAACAACTTCAACCTGGCGGGGCGTGCCCGCGCCTATCGCGGGGATTTAGTGGCTGCGGTTTTTTAACGCTGCCGCCACAAAGCTGGTAAACAACGGGTGTCCATCACGCGGTGTAGAGGTGAACTCCGGGTGAAACTGGCAGGCCACAAACCAAGGGTGATCGGCAATTTCTACCACCTCTACCAAGGTATCATCGCTGGACCAGCCGCCTATTTTAAGGCCCGCTTGTTGCAGTTGATCCACATAGTTGTTGTTAACTTCATAGCGATGACGATGGCGCTCGACAATCACATCCTGCCCGTAAATTTCACGGGCTTTTGAGTCTTTTACCAACCGGCATTCTTGTGCACCCAGGCGCATGGTGCCACCCAGATCAGACTGTTCATCGCGTTTTTCCACGCCGCCTTTAGCATCAACCCACTCGGTAATCAGGCCGATCACAGGATCTTTACAGTGGCGGTTAAACTCGGTGCTATTGGCATCTTTCAGGCCCAGCACATTGCGGGCGAATTCAATCACCGCCGATTGCATACCCAGGCAAATACCCAGGTAGGGAATTTTGTTTTCCCGGGCATAGCGCACTGTTTCCAGCTTGCCCTCAACACCGCGATTGCCAAAGCCGCCCGGCACTAAAATCGCATCGGCATTTTTGAGTATATCCACGCCTTCGGTTTCAATGCGCTCGGCATCGATGTATTCCATATTTACTTTAGTACGCGTATGAATACCCGCATGAATCAACGCCTCGTTCAGTGATTTATAGGCGTCCAGCAAGTCCATATACTTGCCCACCATGGCGATGGTGACTTCGTGCTCCGGGTTAAGTTTGCCATCGACCACGGCATCCCATTCGGATAAATCGGCGGGCCCACAGGAAAGCCCCAACTGATCAACGACCAGTTGATCCAGGCCGTACTCGTGCAATAAACGCGGAATTGCATAAATGGTATTGGCATCGGCCAGGGGCACCACGGCTTTTTCAGCCACATTGGTAAACAGGGAAATTTTGCGGCGCGAATCGTCGTCGATAGTGACCTCGGAGCGGCACAAAAGAATTTCTGGCTGCAAGCCAATGGAGCGCAACTCTTTAACCGAGTGCTGGGTGGGTTTGGTTTTGGTTTCGCCAGCGGTGGCGATATAGGGTACCAACGTCAGGTGCATAAGCATGGCGTGCTGTGGGCCAAGCTCTACTTTAAGCTGGCGCACCGCCTCTAGAAACGGTTGCGATTCAATATCGCCCACGGTGCCGCCAATTTCTACCAGTGCCACGTCTACATCGCGGCCGCCTTCAATAATACGGCGTTTAATCTCATCGGTAATATGCGGAATAACCTGCACAGTGCCGCCCAGGTAATCGCCCCGGCGCTCTTTGCGCAGCACCGTCTCGTAAACACGGCCAGTGGTGAAGTTGTTGCGACGCGTCATTTTAGTGCGAATGTAACGCTCATAATGACCCAGATCCAAATCCGTTTCGGCGCCATCTTCGGTGACAAACACCTCGCCGTGTTGGAAAGGGCTCATGGTGCCCGGGTCCACATTGATATAGGGGTCGAGTTTGAGAATGGTCACACGCAAGCCGCGCGACTCCAGGATAGCCGCCAGAGATGCCGAGGCAATGCCTTTGCCCAGCGAGGACACAACACCACCGGTAACGAATATATATCGCGTCATGTAAAGCCTTGTCAGAGTATGATCAGTTTGCAATGCAGGGGGAATAAAGGCCGCCGAGGGGTGGCGTCACATTTACTCTCAAGATGGGGGATCAGAGTAGCAGAAAGCATGCTTTTGCTCAATCGGAAATAGCGGTTGCATCCGCTGTGGGCGCGGCTGTCAGCTGCCAGAGGCAACAATACCCCGGTTGCTCAGGCGGTGTGCGAAAAGCCTCGTCCACCCACAGGTCGGCCACAGCGGCCAATTGGCCGTCTACCATCAGCAGCGGCACACGGGCTCTGAGCCAAAGCGGCAGCTGGTATTCTTGCAACAGTTTTTTCACCGTCTGCGAATGGCCGCGCCCCATGGGGTGGGAGCGCTCCCCGCCCTGACGCCAGCACACCTGCCAGGGCTTGTTCAGCCACTTGGCGGCCAGCCCCTCGCCGATGCCAGCTTGCTGCCACCGCAAACGATCACCTCCCGGCAACAGTAACGGCGTGTGCGGATCGGGCCAAGGCATTGCAGGCTGATTGGTCTCTGGCTCCCAACTGGCGGTTTTGGCCAGCGCATACAAACGGCCCTGATACACCCGGAGCACACAACCAGGCCAGCATACCTCGCGTCGATGCAGCTCACCCTCGCTGACATCACCAAAAAACTGCTCGTCAACCTGCACCATATGTGCGCCGCCGGGTGCAGGCAGACCCAGTACCCGCAGCCAGTGACGCAACAGGTTGCGACGCCGGGCTGGGGATAAAACAGCCAGTGAGGCAAGGCGCAGATTACCGCCAAAGTCCTCTAACCTGCTATCGGCGGCCGCCAAATCCTCGGCGGCGCGCTCGCGCAACAACTCCGTCGCCTCACCACACCAGCGGGCCGACTCCGCCAATCGCAGGCTCGCCTGTGGCCAGCGCTCGCTCACTACCGGCAGCACCTGGTGACGCAGATAATTGCGATCAAAGCTCACATCCTGATTGCTTTCATCATTGACCCAACGCAATTGCTGTTCGGCCGCATAGCGCGCAAGCTCGGCGCGGCTGGTATTCAATAGAGGTCGCAATAATTGGCCCTGCCCAAGCTTTCGCGCTGCCGGCATAGCCGCTAGCCCCTGCGGCCCGCTGCCGCGCAATAGCCGATACATGAGTGTTTCGGCCTGGTCATCTCGATGATGTCCGAGCAACAGTGCATGACCCACCTGGATATGCGTAGCAAATATCCGGTAGCGCGCCTCGCGGGCGGCATCTTCCACCCCCGTGCCCGTTTTATCCACAGTCACTGTCTCTGTAATACACGCCACCCCCAATGCCTGGCACAGCGCGTGCACTTCGGCCTGCCAGCTATCGGCATGGGGTGATAGACCGTGGTTGACATGCAGCACCTGCACCGGCTGGGGTAAGTTAAGCGAGACCATTGCATGCAGCAACGCCACCGAGTCCAGTCCACCGCTAACCCCCACCCAATAGCGATTAACGCTTGGGTGAGCAGCTAGAAAAGCCTGTAATTGAGCGGGGGTGAACACGGCAAAATCCTTCAAGCGAGGTTGTTAATGGTGCATTAAAACCCAAAAACGCTGTGGGCCCAAGGGAAACCAGTAAGACGACCCGAGCATTTTAAAACAGCGAGCTCAACAGCCATAGATTGACAGAATACATGGTTAAAGGCGCGATAAACGAAACACCGCACAACGCCACTCTATAGAGGTTGGGCTGACCGTACACAAGGCACATCTCTTTTATTTTAGATTGGCGCACCCTCAAATTGTGTCTTTATGTTACTGCCAGCCAGTATTCATTGACGTCTTAAAATACCCAGTGATAGGCTGAAAAATCAATGGATCGATAATGGACTAAAAACATGAATAAATTATACGGGTCACTTCTTGCCATAGGCCTAGTGACTACTGTGGTCAGTGGGTGTGGCGGT
>DATBNH010000234.1:0-6474 GCA_036554405.1 Cellvibrionaceae bacterium
TGGGGCTTGATTGGATTACCAAAGAAAAAGGCGCAGAGACCTTTTATCTTTTAGGCTCCGATTATATCTGGCCGCGCACGTCTAACAAGATTGCTCGAATCCATATTGAGCAAAAGTTGGGCGGTAAAGTACTGGGAGAAGATTACTTTCCACTCGGACACACCAACTTTAACTCGGTTATCAATCGCATTCGCTTGAGAAAGCCCGATGTAGTTTACGCCATTATTGTTGGTGGCTCTAACGTTGCCTTTTATCGCCAGCTTCGTGCAGCCGGATTGGATATGACCAGCGAAGATTTCACCTTGCTGACCATTTCCGTAACCGAGGATGAAGTGTTGGGTATTGGTGGACAAAATATCGCTGGTGCTTACTCGGCAATGAAGTATTTCCAGAGCCTGGACAATCCCAACAACGAGGCCTTTGTTAAAGCCTTTAAAGAGCGCTGGGGTGAAGATTCGGTAATCGGTGACGTTACTCAAGCTGCGTACCTTGGCCCCTGGTTATGGAAAGCAGCGGTGGAAAAAGCCGGATCTTTCGATATCGATAAAATTCGCGCCGCATCACCGGGTATTGAGCTAACCACTGCACCAGAGGGTTATGTCCGTATCCATGAAAATCATCACCTGTGGTCAAAACTGCGGATTGGTGAGGCAGGTGCAGACGGCCAATTTAAAGTGCTCTACGAAACAGAAGAGCTGATGGAGCCTGATCCATTCCCCAAAGGTTACCAATAGGCATTAAGCCCGCACCCCTAGGGGTGCGGGTTACTCACGTCTGATCTTTTCCGGAATACTTATTCAGTTGGAGTAACGCCATGTTCTCAGATTATTCAACCGATGAATTAATGGCTATTTTTGCCATGCAGGGGTTCGCCGGTTTGATCCTTTTTGCGGTGTTTGTTCTGATGGCGCTTGGTCTGGCCATTATTTTCGGACAAATGAAAGTTATCAATATGGCCCATGGCGAGTTTATGATTCTGGGTGCCTATGTCACCTATATGACCTCCAAAATATTCGCCGATCACTTTCCTGATGTTTTTGGTTTTTACTTTATTGTCGCCATTGCCCTTGCCTTTATAGTGGCAGCGCTACTGGGCGCTTTGGTGGAATGGGGGATGATTCGTTTCCTCTATAAGCGACCACTGGATACCTTGCTCGCCACCTGGGGCCTCAGTCTGATTATGCAGCAAGCCTTCCGCACTATTTTTGGCGCACGTGAAGTGGGTGTGGTAATCCCCGACTGGCTTATGGGCTCTTACCGACTAACCGATATGGTGGAGATACCCATAAACGGTATGTTTGTAATGGCCATAGCACTGGGTTGCACCATTGTGGTTGCGTTATTGATGTACCGCTCCAGCTGGGGTAAGCAGGTGCGTGCGGTTGTACAAAATCGTCCTATGGCGGGAGCCGTGGGTATTAATAGCGCCCGGGTTGATCGCATGACCTTTGCCCTGGGTTGTGGTATTGCCGGTATTGCCGGTAGTGCCTTTACCATGATTGGCTCTACCGGTCCGAGTTCGGGTCAGGCTTATATTGTCGATACTTTCTTAGTGGTAGTGTTTGGTGGAGCGGCCAGCCTAATGGGCACCGTGGCCTCGGCATTTACCATATCGCAGTCACAATCAATACTCGAATTCTTTATGGGCGGTTCTATGGCTAAAGTGCTAACGCTGCTTATTGTGGTGTTGATTTTGATGTTCAGACCGCAAGGCCTGTTTACCCTGAAAGTACGCCGCTAGGAGGATATGAATATGCCTTTCAACAGTTTTAAAGAATATATGTCACGGCAGGATATTCTGGCCTTTGCGGTACTAGCCTTGATATTGCTGATTATTTGTCCTCTATTTTTAGATATCTTGCGGCTCAACCAGATAGGGAAGTACTTAACCTATGCGTTTGTCGCTGTGGGTTTGGTTTTATGTTGGGGGTATGGTGGCATTCTGAGCCTGGGGCAGGGGGTATTTTATGGGTTTGGTGGCTATGCCATGGCGATGTATCTAAAGCTTGAGGCATCGTCTCCAGAGAATACCAGTATTCAATCGACACCTGGCATTCCCGATTTTATGGACTGGAATCAAATTACCGAGTTGCCCTGGTTCTGGATGCCCTTTAATAGTCTTACCTTCAGTATAATCGCTGTAGTGGTGCTGCCTTCTATAGTGGCTTTTTTAATTGGTATGGCGATGTTTAAACGCCGGGTAAGTGGCGTTTACTTTGCAATTATTACCCAGTCTATAGCCGCCATTGCTACCATTTTGATTATTGGTCAACAGGGTTTTACCGGTGGCATTAACGGTATTACCGATTTGCGCACACTAAAAGGCTGGGACGTTAATACGGATTTTGCCAACTACATTTTATACTTTGTTTGTGTGGTGTTACTTTTTGTCTGTCTTTTTATCGCCCAATTTATTCGTATGAGTAAAGTTGGCCGCATACTGGTGGCCATGCGTGAGCAGGAAGACAGAGTGCGCTTCTCGGGGTATGAGATTGCCAACTTCAAAGTGTTTGTGTTTTGTGTGGGTGCGGCATTTGCCGGTATTGGTGGCGCTATGTTTGCCCTGCAAGAAGGGTTTATGTCACCGAGCTTTGTGGGCGTGGTGCCCTCAATCGAAATGGTGATATTTTGTGCTGTTGGCGGGCGCTTATCATTGATTGGTGCCGTCTATGGGGCATTAATCGTCAATATTGCTAAAACCACCTTTGGCGAGGCCTTCCCGGAACTGTGGTTATTTGCCATGGGGCTTATTTTTATTGGTGTGGTTCTCGCTCTACCAGAGGGAGCCGCAGGTGTTTATAACAAATATTTTTCGAGGCCTGTAGATAGATTTCTTGATAAGTTTCTGGGCAAAGAAAAAACGCCCGAACAGGCTCTGGATGATAAACCCTCAAGCCCGGATGCAAAAGAAGGAGCCGTGTCATGACTAATACTGATTATATTTTAGCGGTAGAGGGGCTTACCGTATCTTTTGATGGTTTTAAGGCGGTCAATGACTTGAGCTTTTATGTGGATACCAATGAAATTCGTGTGGTTATTGGTCCCAATGGCGCGGGTAAAACCACTGTGTTGGATTTAATTTGTGGTCGTACCAAGGCTACAGAGGGATCTATTAAATTTAAAAATAAGGAGTTGACTCGCTTGTCGGAGGCCGAAATCGTACTCGCAGGCGTTGGGCGTAAGTTTCAAACACCCTCTATCTATACAGATTTAACTGTTTTTGAAAATCTGGAAATATCTTATCCCAGCGGTCGAAGTGTCATTGGTTGCCTGGCCTTTAAACGAACCGCCGAGGTGATTGCAAGAATAGAAGAAGTTGCCGAAAAAATATTCTTGAGTGATCAGCTTTACACCCAGGCTGACCTGTTGAGTCACGGACAAAAACAGTGGTTAGAGATCGGTATGCTATTAATACAAAAGCCGGAGCTTTTAATGCTCGATGAGCCGGTGGCGGGTATGTCGGTAACCGAGCGGCAACAGACGGCCAGTCTGCTTAGGGAAATATCCAAAGACCACACTATGATTGTGATCGAGCACGATATGCAATTTGTGGCAGAGATTGCCGACAAGGTAACCGTTTTGCATCAGGGCAAGATACTGGCCGAAGGCTCGCCAGAAAAAGTCAAGCAAGATCCCAAAGTTATAGAAGTGTATTTGGGCCATTGAGCAGATTTTAACAGAGGGTATGAGCATGTTAAATGTAGCGGATTATTCCGTGTGTTACGGGCAGAGCGAGATATTACGCAATCTTAGTCTTGATGTTAAAAAAAATGAAATAGTCGCCGTTATGGGCCGCAATGGAATGGGTAAGACCACGTTGATGAAATCGCTGATGGGAATGATCCCAACCCGCAATGGCAATGTTAATCTGGATGGTATCGACGTTTCCTCCATGAAAAGCCATCAGCGTGTTAAGGCCGGGTTTGGTTTTGTACCCCAGGGGCGGATGATTTTTTCCAGTATGACCGTGCGCGAGAATATTGAAACCGGGCTTACCTCCACCAATAAGCGCAGTGTACCGCGCGATCTTTACGATCTATTCCCGGTGCTGCTGGAAATGCGCTCACGCCGGGGTGGTAATTTATCCGGCGGACAGCAACAGCAGCTGGCCATAGCCAGAGCCCTGGCCAGTGACCCTAAGCTATTGCTGTTAGATGAGCCTACCGAAGGAATCCAGCCGTCAATTATTCGCGATATGGCGCGTACATTGAAAGAAATCCGCGATCAACGCGGCCTGTCTATTGTAGTGTCCGAGCAGGTGCTGAGCTTCGCCCTGGAAATAGCCGATCGTATACTGGTGATTGAAAAGGGTGAAATTGTGCATGAGGAACTGCGTGAGAATGTTAACGAGGCAAAAATAGCCTCCTATTTATCGGTTTAACGCTAATCCTGCGTTTGTTTTGAGGGCTACCGCTTTGCGGTGGCCCTTTTTTTGTATCCAGTTTTCTGTCAATACGTCAAATGACGCAGGTCTGTGGTTATTTGTCGTATTGCCGCTTTAACTGTGCTCTTTGATACTAAGCCCAAGCCTGCAAGAGCCTGATGTTAATAAACTTTGCTTTTGTTCTTTTATCTGCTACCGAGGAGCCATGCCATGACCGAAACCATCGTCAAGATTGACCTGTCAAAATCGCCCTATGAGAACGATATGATCCACAACCGCTGGCACCCGGATATCCCTATGGTGGCCACGGTAAAGCCCGGCGATGATTTTATAATGGAATGCTACGATTGGACCGGCGGCCAGATTGCCAACAATGACAACGCCGATGATGTGCGCGATGTGGATTTATCCCAGGTGCATTTTTTATCGGGTCCGGTAGGGGTAGAAGGCGCAGAACCGGGCGATCTGTTAGTGGTGGACATTCTCGATATCGGTGCTTTTAAAGAGAGCCAGTGGGGTTTTAACGGGTTTTTCTCTAAGAATAATGGCGGTGGGTTTTTAACCGAGCATTTCCCTGAAGCGCAAAAATCCATTTGGGATTTTAACGGCATGTTTACCAAATCGCGCCATATTCCGGGGGTGGAATTCGCGGGCCTGATTCATCCGGGCCTGATCGGCTGCTTGCCTTCCAAAGACTTGCTGGATACCTGGAATACCCGCGAAAAAGAGCTCTATGATACCGAGCCGGATCGCGTACCCGCTCTGGCCACCTTGCCCTATGCCGAGACCGCCCATATGGGGCGCATGAGTGAAGATGCCGCCAAGGCCGCCGCTGCAGAAGGCGCGCGCACAGTGCCACCGCGTGAGCACGGTGGTAACTGTGATATTAAAGATTTATCTCGCGGCTCAAAAATATACTTCCCGGTATACGTCAAAGGCGGCGGTTTGTCGGTGGGCGATTTGCATTTTAGTCAGGGCGATGGCGAAATCACCTTTTGCGGCGCCATTGAAATGGCCGGCTGGATTCATTTACGTGTTAGTTTAATCAAAGACGGCATATCCAAGTACGGCATTAAAAATCCGATCTTCAAGCCCAGCCCCATTACCCCTAAATACGATGACTATGTGATTTTTGAAGGTATCTCGGTGGATGAATATGGCGAACAGCACTACCTGGATGTGCATGTTGCTTACCGCCAGGCTTGCTTGAATGCCATTGAGTTTTTAACCAAGTTTGGTTACAGCAAGGCGCAGTCTTACGCAATTTTGGGTTGTGCGCCGGTGCAAGGACATATCAGTGGCGTGGTAGATATTCCTAATGCCTGTGCCACCTTGTGGCTGCCCAATGATATTTTTGAATTTAGCATCAATCCCGAAGCCGATGGCCCGAAAAAAATGGTCGACAACAGTGTAGACGTGCCGCTGTCAAAGGATAAGGAGTAAATTATGCCTGTGTACGATTACCGCTGCGCTCAGCATGGGTTGTTTCATGAACTGGCGACCATTGATGACAGTGCCAAGCCCGCCGCCTGCCCACAGTGCGGGCAGGCGGCGGGGCGAGTGATTATGCTCTCGCCAGAGCTGCTGGCAATGAAATCTGCCAATCGCGAGGCGCATGCACGCAATGAAAAATCCCGCGATGCACCTGTTTTTTCAACACCCGAAGCGCGTCTGGAGCAACAGGCCAGACGAGAACACAAACACGGCAAAGGCTGTGGTTGTGGTGACAAGCCGATTCGAAAATCACAGGTACTGTTCACTCCCGAGGGCAATAAAATATTCCCCTCGGCAAGGCCTTGGATGATTAGTCACTAAAGGTCAGAAATTTTTAGTTGAGGACTTCGGGAGGGCCACCCCTCCCTTTTTTATGTTCAGGACGAACGGTATGCCGCGGGCGCATGGATGCGCAGGAGTGGCGATGTTCAGGACGAACGGGCAGATAATTGCTCCTGCATAATCTGCACTAAGGCCATCCATGGCCTGCGTATGCCGCGGGCGATATCAAAAAAATAATGTCGGATTATGTGCACTATCTCAAACTTGCCCATCAGACATCAGACATCAGACATCAGACATCAGACATCAGACAT
>DATBNH010000268.1:0-2307 GCA_036554405.1 Cellvibrionaceae bacterium
AACGATTATAGATTTCTCGCTGCATGACAAATCGAATCGGCCGCGGGCAAGCGATTTGCACCAGCGCCCAGTCGATCCAGCTGATATGGTTGCCCAGCAGCAACACACCACCGCGCGCAGGCAGGTTTTCAAAATTGAGAATGTCGATGCGGTAGCGCTGGCGAAAAATCAGACTGACCACAAAGCGCACAAAGGAATGGGGCAGTTGCTTGACCGTGTAGCCAGTGCCGATTACCGCCACCAAAGTCAGCAGCCCCAGCAGCATGCCGCTGTTTAAACCAAACCAGGCAAAGGCCACGGTCAGGCCCAGAAAGCTGAGCATGGTGATGTTTTGCACCCAGTTGTTACCGGCGAGTACAGTGCCCAGCTCATGTTCTTTGGCGTGGTATTGAATTAACGAATTGAGCGGAATCATAAACAAACCACCCATCATGCCCAACACTAAAAAGTTAAACGCCAGTGATATATAAGAGTCGAGTACTGGTAACAGGGCCAGAGTGATGGCAATGCCCAGTGCACCCAACGGTATCAGCCCGGTTTCAATGTGTTTTTTGGAAAAGCGCCCGGCAAAAATTGCGCCCAGCATAATGCCGAGGCCGGAACAGGCGAGCAGCCCCTGGATAATCAACGTATTGGTTTCGGCAAATTTTGTTTCAACAAAGTCAGGAAAGGCCGCGAGCAAGACCTGGGAGATGGCCCAGAAGGTGGAGAGGCCAATAATCGACAACCAAATCACCTGACGACCGCGTAGCGCCTGCAGATTTTTTCGCAGATAACCCAGGGATGTATAGCTGCGCACTGAAAAACAGCGGCTGGTGTCCGGTTGGGATTTTTGCGGTAACCGGTAGGCCATTCGCAGCTCAATCATGGACAGAGCCACAAGCAGCCAACCCAGGGGGGCAATGTGTTGCAAAATGGCCTGACTGTCATCAGTGGCGCGATCCACCAGCAGGATTTCAAATAACCCGGAAAATACGAAGGTGCCGAGCAAAATACCCACAATGGTAATCGCCTGCACCGCGCCGTTGGCGTGGGCGAGCTTTTTATTTCCCACCAGTTCCTTGATAAAGCCGTATTTGGCTGGACTGTAAACGGCGCTCTGAATCGCCAGTAAAAAGGTCAGGCTAAAGGCTGCCCAAAACCAGCCGGCGTAGTAGCAGGCGGTAATCATCAGGGTAATCGCCACCGCCGCCCAGGCGCTGATGCGCATCACCTTATTTTTTTGAAAGCGGTCAGAGAAAAAGCCGGCAGGCGAAAACAGCAAGATAAAGGGCAGTAGTATCAGCGCATTGACGATGGCGGTGAGTATTATCTGCTCCTGTCCGTCGTAAACCTTGAACACGGTGTTTTGCACGATGATCTTGTGGCCCAGGTCCACAAAGGCATTGAGGAACACTACCAGAAGGTAGGGGATAAAACCTGTGATACGGGTCAGTTGCGACATAACCGGGTCCTTTTATTAGTATTCGAAAGGTTGGGCTTTTGGTCCCGGGTCGGGGCGGGGATAAGGCCTGCGAAACGCGCCGTGAGCCCTTCCCTGGGAGCTCGAGCGCGGCATCTCTGCCGCACGGTCTCGCAAACTTTAACCCCGCCCCTCCTCGATAGATCGAGCCATCCGGGTGGAAGCCACTTTGCCACTATGTATTTTTATATTAAACCTTTTCATCCTTTGTCGCGCGTTATAGACTCTTCGGTATCGAATAATGATACTCGGAGCTGATTATGGCACAGGTAGATGCTTTGGTGGACAGCCTCAAAACCGCCCTCAAATCTCACAACCTTAAATACCGCGATGTCGCCGAAGCGCTGGAGCTCTCCGAGGCCTCCATCAAGCGCTTGTTCAGCAGCCGCAACTTCAGTCTGCAACAGGTGCAGCAAGTATGCCTGATGATGGGGATGGAAATCTCCGATCTGGTGCAGTTGATGACCGAGCGCCAGGCGCGTCTGCAGGAGCTGAGTGAGGAGCAGGAAGAGGAGATAGTGCGCGATCCCGGCTTTTTGATTATCACCGTCTGCGCGCTCAACCGCTGGACCTTTGACGATATTGTCCAGGCCTATACCTTTACCGAACATGAGGTAGTGCAGAAGCTGGCGCGACTGGATCGGCTGAAAATCATCGAGTTGTTACCCAAAAACCGTATCAAACTGCTGGTGGCCCCTAACTTCAGCTGGCGAAAGAATGGACCTATCCAGAAGTTCTTTTTAAATACCATCGAAAAGGAGCTGTTCCACGCCGAGTTTAACCAACCCGATCACAAACTGGTGGTACTCAACGGCATGCTCTCCGCGGCGTCCAACGGCGAATTG
>DATBNH010000291.1:0-2865 GCA_036554405.1 Cellvibrionaceae bacterium
CGACGAGCTGGCGCACGCCGCCGGGCAAGACCCGCTCGCCTTTCGCCGCAAGCTGATGGCCAACCACCCTAAACACCTTGCAGTGCTCGAAGCCGCCGCCGAAGGCATCGGCTGGGAGACCAAGCCACCGGAAGGCATCTATCGCGGCATTGCCCAGGTGAAGGGCTTTGGCAGCTACGTGGCCGCAGCGGCGGAAGTGTCAGTCACCGATGGCAAGCTGAAGATGCACCGTATCGTCGCCGCCACCGATCCGGGCCACGTCATCAACCCGCAACAGGTGGAAGCACAGGTGGCCGGCTCCTTCGTTTACGGCCTCTCGCCACTCCTGTACAGCGAGTGCACCGTCAAGGACGGCCGTATTGAGCAGCAGAACTTCAACACCTACCAGGTGATGACGCTCAAGGACATGCCCAAGGTGGAAGTGATTTGCGTGCCCTCCGGCGGTTTCTGGGGCGGCGTGGGCGAGCCGACCATCGCCGTGGCCGCACCCGCTGTGCTCAATGCCCTGTTTGCGGCCACCGGTAAGCGCGTGCGGGATATTCCGCTCAAGAATACGAATCTGACAATCAGTTAATGTGCACGCAGACCTGCGCATGGATAATCAGCCAGGAAAAGAGGCAGTGTTCAGATAAAGCTGACTGAATTACTGCCCTTTGCTAATGATCATATTGCCAATAGACCCCGGTTTATTCCTTTCGTTTTGGTGGAATATACCGGGCTCGGGGATTGAAGCGGTGATCAGTCAGAGAAAACAAACGTGGGGCTATTAGCGAAAACCTGCCCAGTATTGTAGACCGGCTCGGTATCGCCCCCGATGAATGGCTGAAAACCTGTTGCCACCTTGAGCGCAACTCTGGCCCAGTCATTGGCCTTGTAGCTAAAATCACCGAGCTGTGTGACAGCCTTGGGCAGCGAAGGATGCATGGTACTCAGAACTGTCGAAATCTGTACGCCAAAACCGCCTGAATAATTCAAGCCTAAAAACACCAAATGCCCACCAGGTAGAACAGGCTACGCTCAAAACTCCCAAACCACCTCATTTCATCTGCTTTTGATCAAACCATATTGATATTGAACCGCAAGAGTATGAACTATGGCTGTCCTATTTTATCAATATCCTTAAAAAAGGTTATGTCATTGAGCTTTGTATTAAATTTAAACAATTCTCTGAGCGAATAACTTCGCCTTGCAAACCAAGTGTCTCAGCTAGCCTCTTCCTGCATTTCCAAAATTCAGAGGCATGGTACGTATCAGGGGCAAGATAAGTGATAAATTCAGCACATTCCCATGCCTCTTGCGTGTGCCCCATGGACTCTAAAAAATCTACAAGCGCTTGCCCCACAAAAAAATTGTCACTCACTGAAGCTGAGCGTATAACTTGCATGATATGTGAAGTTACTCCAGGCGCCAGTTTTTCCTTGCAAATTCTTAAATATATGCTGGCCAACACACTTGCAACGTGCGATTGATCTCCATCCAAATACTGTTCCAGTGTCGACCTTGAAAAGTGCACCAGAAAGAAGTCAACAATACCTTTAGTAGGAAACCGAGGGCCTAACCTGGCATCAAGCAACCCCAGGAAAACACTGCCAACTCCATCTTGGGGCGGGCATTCCGCTGAGGTCATCGCCAGTAATATCGAAATTTCTTGTTTTTGAGCATCTGTCAGTTCAGCGTCAGAATTTATTTTCCTGATAAGTTTACCGAGAAAATTCTCCCTTCTATTCTTACTGATACCAGCTTGATAAAGCCCATCTATTAATCTTTTAAAATGAAAAGCATAAGAGCCTTGCTGACGGATTTTTTGCTCTATATCCCCATCTTGTATTTTATCTGACCACGCTGCCAACTCCGATACTCGCCGTGAATCGCTCATGGCAACGCGTGCCATACCATGAAAAGAAAGAGCAGTTATACGGTTTATAGTTATCCATTTAATTTGACGGGATTTAGCAAAGACACCTAGAAAATGCAGCACCGCCCTGCGATCCTTTCCAGAAAGCCATGGCGCACCTAAGGCGAGATAGGCATCTTTTCTGTGTGCAAGATGCGTATCAAATACCATTTTCAGCACCCCCTTAGAAAGCAGGCTCCTCTGAAGGTTACTGCCTGAGTCATGAAGGCCTAGATCAATTCTTCCACTGGTTGATACAGAAGCGACCGGGGTATCAACAACATCACAATACTCTAAAATCTTCGACAAGGTTTCTACGTGATGGGGTAATAGCAAGTCATCATCATCGCTGTAAAAAATGTATTGGCCTCTCGCGCGGCGGACTGCCATATCTCGGTTAGCCAATCCACGCAAAGGCGCTTTTTCCATGTCGTAGAATTTAACTCTACCATCAACAGACTCAAAATCGCGGGCTACTTGTCTACACTCATCGCTGCAACCATCGCCAACAATCAAAACTTCTATATCATAAATAGACTGATTGAGAGCAGATTTTATAGCTAATGGCAGTGTACCAGCACGGTTGAATGTGGGAATAATAACTGTCGCCAGAGGTGAAACCTCAGCTTTTTTGAGGAATCTGAACGGGTTTAAAATCATAAGAATATTGGGTGTTCCGGGTGAATTTCTTTCAGAGTCGGCAGTCCCGCATCCCATTCTGATATCAAAGGAGAAGTGGTTGGCCACACCACCTTCAAAGTTGGATCGTTCCAAATTACACCTTTTCGGTTTTCTGGACAAAACTCTGCAGAAACATCATTTAAATAGTCTACGTCCGTGTAGCAATAAAAAGCATTGCTTAACCCCTCTGAAATGAATAGTCGAAAATGGCTGCCAGGTTCATCGCCCATCAGGAAGCTCTCGACACTTCCGAAAGTTTGACTTTCAGGCCTGGTGTCGGCTACAACGCA
>DATBNH010000294.1:0-6073 GCA_036554405.1 Cellvibrionaceae bacterium
TCAATAAGCTCCACTCAATAAGGTTAGGAAACAATTGTTGCACCATCCAGGTGGTATAGGCGCCAATCATAATCAGCTCGCCATGGGCCATGTTAATCACACCCATTACCCCAAAGGTAATGGCCAGACCAATGGCCGCCAGGAGCAGCACAGAGCCGAGACTCAAACCAAAAAACAGGTTTTCAATAAACCGGTAAAAACTGATGCGACTGGAAATGGAGTCCAGTGCTTGTTGGGCGTGCTCGCGAACCTCGGTATCAGGATCCTCCTCGGCCAATTGGGCAAGGGCGATGCGCGCCTCGCTCTCAAGTGATCCGCGCAGTGTATCTATGGCAGCAAGGCGGATCTCGGCTTGATCGCTTTGTAAGCGGTACAGTGCCATAGCGGTATCGATGGCATTGTTGACTATTGCGGTGCGTTCCAGCTGTTGGCGTTCTTGCAACATGGCAATAGACTCTGAATCAACACCATCGCGTATAAAACGGCGCACAGCATTGTAGCGAATCTGCGCGTCGTTGTTATTTAAATTAAGTTGCGATAACAAGGTGCGCAATTGTCCCCGAAGGCGATTGTTAATAGGCACTCGACGCAAATCTTCGGTCATTTCATTTGTCAATGATTCCCCGGTAAGGGCATCAAGAAAATTGTTGTCTTGTATCTTAATAGCGATCACTGGCGGCGTATCGCGGCTGGCCTCTAAATTACCCTCGCTGAGGGCAGTGAGTATGGTAATGACTCGATCGTCGTTAGTATTGGCTATGGCCATGACGGTGTCGGCGCGCTTTGACAGGCTGCCTGTAGTGAGATCTGCAACCAGTTGTTCAAAATCTGGCGGGGGCGTAGCTTCGGCCTCGCTGTTATCTTCAGCCAGTAGTAGGGGTGCCAGCAAAAGCAGAGGCAGTAGCAGACAGATTTGACGTAGTCTGTACCAGAATTCCAAGCGGCTGAATGCAAACATAATTAATCTCTTTCATTTTTGTCCATGAATCAAAACATCACGCTGATGCTGCCACCCTCAAAGAGGGTGGCAGTCAATCGCTTACTGGGTGGCGCCCAAACAGGTTTTGGTTTTGGTGTTGTAGTTGCCACAGCTGATTGGCGCAGTCCAGTCGGAAATCAGATCCTTACTGCCTTCCAGGTAATCAGACCAGGCATCACCGGGGACCAGATCATCGGTGCGTGAAACGGTGAGGAATTGTCCGTCTTCCTGAATTTCACCAATCAGTACAGGTTTAGTGATGTGGTGGTTAGGCAGCATAACGCTGGTGCCGCCAGTCAGGTTGGGTACTTCTACGCCCACCATGGCATCAATCACTTTATCCACGTCAGTTGTACCGGCTTTTTCAACCGCTTTAACCCACATATTGAAACCAATGTAATGCGCTTCCATAGGATCGTTGGTTACACGCTTTTTGTCTTTGGTAAAGGCGTGCCAGGTTTTGATGAAGGCTTCATTTTCTTTGGTTTCTTCACTCATAAAGTAATTCCAGGCTGCCAGGTGACCTACCAGCGGCTTGGTATCAATACCAGAGAGCTCTTCTTCACCTACCGAGAAAGCGATGACAGGAATATCTTCTGATGATACGCCCTGGTTGCCCAGTTCACGGTAGAAAGGCACATTGGCATCGCCGTTAATGGTTGAAACCACAGCGGTTTTCTTGCCAGCACCACCAAAGCGCTTGATTTCAGCAACAATATTCTGCCAGTCAGAGTGACCGAAAGGCGTGTAGTTGATCATGATGTCTGCTTCTGCAACGCCTTTGGACTTCAAGTAGGCTTCCAGAATACGGTTGGTGGTACGTGGGTACACATAGTCGGTTCCGGCCAGTACCCAGCGTTCAACTTCCATTTCATCCATCAGGTAATCAACAGCAGGGATGGCTTGTTGGTTAGGTGCGGCACCGGTGTAGAATACATTGCGTGAAGATTCTTCACCTTCGTATTGTACCGGGTAGAACAAGATACCGTTCATTTCTTCAATAACCGGCAATACCGATTTACGTGAAACCGAGGTCCAGCAGCCGAAGATAGAGGCAACTTCGTGTTGGCCCAGAAGCTCGCGGGTGCGTTCGGCAAACAGCGGCCAATCAGAGGCAGGGTCTACAACCACGGCTTCGAGTTTTTTACCCAAAAGGCCGCCTTTTTTGTTCTGCTCTTCAATCAGCATTAACATGGTGTCTTTCAGGGTCGTCTCTGAAATGGCCATGGTGCCAGACAGTGAATGGAGTACGCCGACCTTGATGGTTTCTTCGGCGTGTACGCTTGTTGCAGTCAGGGACATGCCGCAGGCTATGCCTAGCGCCCCTATGGTTTTTGCAATTTTCTTAAAGATCATGATGTATCTCCGGGTTGAGGTAAAAAATTGTTTACATCGTCGAGCGTGCTTCACAGGGTGTTAAGGATTTTCATCCTCTTGATTAACCTTGCTCTGTGCTTCCAGTTGCTGCTCTCGAGCACTGTGCAACATATGCAAGGTTATTTTGCGAACCTCAGCTTTACTGGCTTCAATGTGTGTTTTCAGTAACAAAGTTGCTGAATCACTGCGCCTTTTGATGATGGCTCGCAAAATTTCGGCATGTTCATCGTAGGTGGCGGTCAAGCGTGCCTCCTGGGTAAAATCAATGCGGCGCACGATACGCAGGCGCTCGCAAATATCATTGTGAATACGTGCCAGTTCCCGATTGCCGGTGGCCTCGACCAGAGTGGTGTGAAATTTCTCATCCATTTCACACACGGCGGGTCCATTTTCTAATCGCTGATTCTCCGGCGCCAGCCAGATGTTTTTAAGCTCATCCAGATCCGGTGCCGGCGACATCTCACACAGCTGCCGAATAGCCTCCAGCTCCAGCACGATACGAACTTCATAAAGCTGTTCGAACTGTTCAAAGTTAAAAGGCTCTACTTGCCAGCCACTTCTAAAGGACACACTGACAAACCCCTCGCGAGACAATCGTAGTAGCGCCTCGCGAACCGGTGTGCGGCTGGCCTGCATGCGTTCGGCAATTTCGTTTTCAGTAAAGCGTTCGGCCGGTAACAATTTAAAATCAAAAATATCGTTTTTCAGCTGACGATAAATTCGCTCGGTCAGGTTGTAGCGCCGCTCCGATGATTTCTTTTTGATGTCGGCCGGTTTCATATCAATCCTCGAGTACCAGCAATAAGTCGCCAGCATTAATTTGCTTGCCCGGCTCACAGTGAATAGAGCTGACCCGTGCGGCGCGATCGGCGTAGACTGAGAACTCCATTTTCATGGCTTCAACAATTAGCAGCGGTTGGTCAATTTCCACGGTTTGGCCAGGCTCTACCAAAAGCTTCCAGATGTTGCCGCTGATGTCGGCGGTAATAGCATGGCCGTCGACTTCAATGGGTCCATCGTTAACTTTGACCTGTAGCGCCTTGTCCACTTCGGCTTCTTCATCGGCTTGCCACAGCGCCACTTCTTGAGTGAACGCCTCTTGTTGATTGACCTTGAATTCGGCAATGCTGTCAGCGTTTTCGGCTAAAAACTGCTGATGAGAGCCGAGATCAAAAAAGGTCTCTTCAATTTTTATATCCAGCCGTCCTTCACGGAAGGCTTCACGCTGTTCGGTCAGCACTGCTTCAGTTACCGGGTAGTAGCGCACCTGATCGAAAAATTTCAAAAGCCAAGGCTCACCGTTAACGAACATGTCGCTTTTTAAGAATTTATTCCAGATGGGTAGAGTGCGGCCTACCAGTTGATAGCCGCCGGGAGAGTCCATGCCGTAAATACACATGTACACGCCGCCAATACCCACAGTACCCTCGGCGGTATAGGTGCGCGCCGGATTGTATTTAGAGGTGAGCAAGCGATGGCGCGGATCTATAGGTACGGCACAGGGTGCACCCAGGTACACATCGCCAAGGCCGAGCACCATATAGCTGGCGTTAAACAGTACCTCGCGCACTTGCTCAATAGTGTCCAGCCCATTAATGCGTCGCATAAATTCGGTGTTACTGGGCAGCCAGGGCGCGGTGTCGCGCACCGATTGACGGTATCTGGCGACCGCATCCAACGTCGCGGAATCTTCAAAGGCCATGGGCAGATGAATAATACGGCTGGGTACCCGCAGCGATTCGGCTGCGGGTAGCGATGTTTCAATAGCCAGTAATTGCTCGATCAACTGACGCTGATGCAGTACGCGGCTGTCGTAATTAATTTGTAGCGAACGCACACCGGGCGACAACTCAATAATGCCATTGATAGGGCTGGCATTGAGCGCTTCCATTAAGGCATGTACCCGCAGGCGCAGGGATAAATCCAGCACGTTGGGGCCGTATTCTAAAAGAATATATTTATCACCGGCCTGGCGATAAGCCACTTCCGGGCGACTGTCTGTAGCCGGTAGCGCTGCCAGAATACAGGGCGAGACAGTATTTTCCGGAACCGTTACCGGAATGCTGGCAACCTCTGCTTGTGGGCTAAGCTTATCAATGGCTTTATCCTGACTTAGTTCAAGCGCCAATGCTTCATCAAAGCTCATGGCCACAAAGCGCAGTTTATCGCCGGGGCGCACCTGCCCCACTTTCCACAGTTCCGCTTTAACAATGGTCACCGGGCAAACAAAACCGCCCAGGCTCGGGCCATCTTTGGTGAGAATGACTGGCATGTCGCCGGTAAAATTAATGGAGCCCACCGCGTACTCGGTATCGTGAATATTGGACGGGTGCAAACCTGCTTCGCCGCCGTCGCTGCGCGTCCAGGTGGGTTTGGGGCCGTTTAAACGGATTCCCAGGCGGTTGGAGTTGTAGTGCACCTCCCAGGCGGTATTAAAAAACATCTCTATGGCGTCTTCGGTAAAAAAGTCCGGCGCGCCGTGGGGGCCGTAAACCACACCAATTTGCCACTCGCGCGTGCCTTCGAGTGTTTCGGTGGCGTAGGGGGGAATCAGTGCAGCCGGTGCTGGTGCCGGCTCGGCAATGGGTGCCGGGGTAGTGCAAGCGGGCAGGGCGGGGTTGCTGATGGGCAGCATATCGGTGGCACGCAAGGTGCGCCCGGCGTGGCCGCCAAATTGACCCAGGGCAAAAGTAGAGCGACTACCTAGATATTCCGGCACATCAAAACCGCCGCGCACCGCCAGATAACTGCGACAGCCGTTATCGGCTTTACCCACGTTTAGGACCTGTCCGGCTTTAATGTTGATCGGCTGCCAGAACTCGACGGGCTCGCCGTCCAGCGTCGCCGCCGAACGGGCACCGGTCAGGGCAATAACAGTATCGGTATGAAAACGCAGTTTAGGGCCGATAATGGTAAATTCGAGGCCAGCGGCACTGGCGTGATTGCCGACAATACGGTTGGCAAGACGAAAGCCGTAGTCATCCATGGGGCCCGAGGGGGGCACGCCCACACTCCAGTAACCAGCGCGACCTGGGTAGTCTTGTACACTGGTATAAGTCCCCGGCTGCAAGACCTCCACCACCGGTGGTTGATAGTTAAAAGAAGCCAGAATATTGGTGGCCACATCGCCTGCGGCAAAAAAATCAGCAGCAATAATTTGACGTAAATAATCGAGATTAGTGGCAATGCCAGCGGTGCGTGTTGCCGCAAGGGCCGCGCCCATTTTGCTGATAGCATCGGTGCGATCTTTACCGTGCACAATAATTTTGGCAATCATCGGGTCGTAGTGCGGCGAAACATCAGTGCCGGTGGCCACCCAGGTATCAATGCGCGCATTGTCGGGAAAGTACACATCGGTCAGGGTGCCGGGGGAGGGCTGGAAATCGCGTACCGGATCTTCAGCGTAGAGGCGCACTTCAATGGCCGCGCCTTGGGGCTCAATGGTTATATCCAGTGCAGGCGGCGTGCCCGCCGCTGTGAGTATCATCCACTCTACTAAATCAACACCGGTACAGGCCTCGGTAATGGGGTGCTCTACTTGCAGGCGGGTGTTAACTTCCAGAAAATAAAATTCATCGCGGGTGGCATCGTAAATATATTCGATGGTGCCCGCCGAGCGATACTTAACCGCCTCGCCCAATTGTTTAGACACTTGCAGCAGTTTGTCGCGAGTGGCGGCGGGCAGCCGGGGTGCGGGGGTTTCTTCCACCACTTTTT
>DATBNH010000297.1:0-1678 GCA_036554405.1 Cellvibrionaceae bacterium
TGGCGGACGTGCGCCTGGTGTTGATAACCGGCAGTGGCGACAGTTTTACCGCCGGTAATGATCTGGCGGATTTTGCCAGCGGCACCGTGCCCCTTAACGATCAGCATCCGGCCCCGCAGTTTATGCGCGCACTGATGGCGGTGCCGCAGCCGGTGGTAGCGGCGGTGAACGGCCCGGCTATCGGTATTGGCACCACCTTATTGCTGCACTGCGATCTGGTTTACGCCTCGGACCAAGCCCTGTTCCAAACCCCGTTTGTATCCCTGGGCGTGTGCCCCGAATTTGGCGCCAGCGTGCTTTTGCCCCAGCGTATTGGGGTGGCGCTGGCCAACGAGATGCTATTGACCGGGCGCAAGCTGGATGCACTGGCGGCCCTTAAAGCCGGGCTGATTAACGGCGTTTATTCCATGGAGCGCTTTGATGATGAAATGACCGACCTGATTCGCTCTCTGTTGGCTTTGCCACCCGGCGCCATGGCGGCCTCCAAGGCGCTGCTGCACGGCTTTGGCAAGGACTCTCTGCATCAGGTGATCTCTGAAGAGCTGGCCGTATTCGCCCAGTGTCTGGCGGGCGATGAATGCCGCGGGATTTTCAAGGCGCTGGCCGCCAAACGCCAGAAGGGAGGCTGATATGAACATCGATTGTGCCAATAAAACCGTACTGGTGGCCGGCGGCACTAGCGGTATTGGGTTGGCCATCGCCCTGGGCTATGCCAAGCTGGGTGCCAAGGTGGGCGTGCTCAGCCGCTCGCAAGAGAAAATAGATACCACGGTAACCGCGCTTAGGGCCGAAGGGGCCAAGGATGCTTGTGGCTTTAGCGCCGATGTGCGCGATGCGGCGGCGGTGGCAGCGGCGCTTAAGGCTGTGCATGAGCGCTGGGGCGAGCTGGATGTGGTGGTCTCGGGCGCGGCGGGGAATTTTCCGGCGCTAGCGAAAGATTTATCGGCCAATGGCTTTGGCGCGGTGGTGGATATTGACCTGAAAGGCACCTGGCATGTGCTGAGCGCCGCCTACCCCTATTTGCGCAAACCCGGCGCGGCCATTATTAATATCTCTGCCCCCCAGGCGCTGTTGCCCATGGTGGGGCAGGTGCATGTGTGCGCGGCCAAGGCGGGGGTAGATATGATTACCCGCACCCTGGCGCTGGAATGGGGTGAGGAGGGCATTCGCGTTAATTCCATTGTGCCGGGGCCCATTGCCGATACCGAGGGCATGGCGCGGCTGGCGCCCACCGATAAGGCGCGCCAGCAGGTAGCGGCCACGGTGCCGCTCGGCACTCTGGGTAAGGGCGAAGATATCGCCAATGCCTGCGTGTTTTTAAGCTCCGATTTAGCCGCTTATATTACCGGCGTGGTGCTGCCGGTAGATGGCGGCTGGAGCAATGGCGGGGTATCGGTGGCGGGTATGGGTATTGCCGCCATGCTCAAAGGCGCCGAAAAACCGGGGAATTAAGGGCCGGGTGCTTGGATAGGGAAGTGTAAAGCTGTAACAAACTGCTTTGGCAGCACGGAGATTTTGCGGTAGACTGCAGAAAAGTAACCGATTACATTTTGTGTTACAGGTTGCACGCTTTTCTATAACGATAATACCGGAGAGTCCATGATCACCTTTAACCGCCCCCTGTACCTGCTTGTATTGCTGAGCATGGCTTTTGTACTTAATGCCTGTGGCAGTAGGA
>DATBNH010000305.1:0-6634 GCA_036554405.1 Cellvibrionaceae bacterium
TGCTCAAGATTGGCCGAGTAATGTTGTTTAAAGCGTGCTTTTAATGTCATGGCATTACTATAGCGCTATTATGTTAACTATCTATCATTATTGGAGCATACGCTGATCGATATCTTACCGCTGATTGTTGAGCCAGATGAACAGCAATTTGATCAATTGGCCGATACGCTGGTCGCTAACGGTTATGTGTGCCTGCCCGATTATTTTCCCTCGTCAGTGGTCTCTGGGCTGCGTGCACTATTTAATGCCCCCGATTGTGAATTCAAAACCGCCGGCATAGGTCGCGCCGATGATTTTACCGTGGCCACCGATATACGTGGCGATAAAATTTGCTGGCTTGAGGGCGCGAGCAGCGCCTCGGCGGCGTTTTTATCAGCCATGGGAGATTTGCGGCTAGCGCTGAACCGGCGCCTGTTTTTGGGGCTGTTTGATTACGAGAGCCATCTGGCCTATTACCCTCCCGGCAGTTTTTATAAAAAGCACTATGACGCCTTCCGCGGCCGCTCTAACCGAGTGCTGTCCACGGTAGCCTACTTAAACCCCGAGTGGCAACAGGGCTGGGGAGGGGAGTTGGTGATTTATCAGGATGACGGCATTACCGAGCTGATCCGCATTGAGCCACGCGCAGGTACCCTGGTGGTATTTTTAAGTGAGCGCTTTGCCCATGAGGTCTTGCCGGCCATCGGCCCCCGCTACAGTGTGGCTGGCTGGTTTCGGGTTAATGCCAATACTGCTTCAGTAGTTGATCCGCCTGCCTGAACTGGACTTGATCTTGTTTGCTAAGCTAAAGTGGTATAAACCGTGCTGTAAAGTATGACAACAACAATAGCTGAATAGCCATAGGGGAACATACTGTATGCAAATAGATTGGCGCGAATACGACAGCGGTGAGTTTTACGATGAGCTGATAAGCTCACCGGGGCACCCGCGCAAGGTGGCCCGACATTTGGCCAAGTATCTGGCAGGCTTATCCGGCGAGGATATTGCCGAGCGCAAGCTCTCGGCGGAGCTGGCCATTAAAACCATGGGTATATCCTTTACGGTCTATTCTGAGGCGGGCAATATTGATCGCGCTTGGCCATTCGATATTATTCCGCGCATTATTACCCAAAAAGAATGGCAGCAAACCGAGCGCGGCCTAACCCAGCGCCTGGCGGCACTCAACTGTTTTATTGATGATATTTATAACGATCAAAAAATCATTAAAGACAAAATATTTCCCGCCGATCTGTTGGCCAGCTCGGCCAACTTTCGCACTGAATGTATGGGTATGAAGCCTGCTTTCGGCGTCTGGGCCCATGTTTGCGGTAGCGATTTAATACGTGACAACGATGGCAGCTTTTATGTGCTTGAAGATAATCTCCGAGTGCCATCGGGTGTGTCTTATATGCTTGAAAACCGTAAGGTGACCAAGCGTGTTTTCCCTGAACTGTTTGAAAATTATAATATTCTACCGGTAACCGAATATCCCACCCAGCTGTTTGACACCTTGGCTGCTATTTCACCGCGACCGCTGGATTATCCAGAGGTGGTGGTATTGACCCCCGGTATTTTTAACTCCGCTTATTTTGAGCACTCCTACCTCGCCCAGCAAATGGGTGTTGAGTTGGTAGAGGGCGGGGATCTGGTGGTGGAAGATGACACCGTGTATATGCGTACCATTAATGGTTTGTCGCGAGTGGATGTGATTTACCGGCGCATTGATGATTTATTTTTAGACCCGGAAATATTTAATCCCGACTCGGTGTTAGGTGTGCCGGGTTTAATGCGCGCCTGGCTCAAAGGTAATGTGGCTATTGCCAATGCCCCGGGCGCCGGCGTAGCGGATGATAAAATCATCTACACCTATGTGCCAGATATGATTAAGTACTATTTGGGTGAAGAGCCTATTCTTCCCAATGTGCCCAGCTATATGTGTCACGATAAAAAGCAGCGCGACCACGTGTTGGCCAATCTTGATCAGCTAGTGGTTAAACCCGCTAATGAATCTGGCGGTTACGGGATGCTCATTGGGCCGCAGGCCAGTAAAAAAGAGCTTGAGGAGTTTGCCGGATTGATTAAAGCCTCGCCGCGAAATTATATTGCCCAGCCGTTGATTGCGCTGTCCACCACGCCGATTATTGGCAATAAAAATGCCGAACCCCGGCACATAGACTTGCGACCTTTTGTTTTGCAGGGCAGGCAGAGCTACGTGACTGCCGGGGGCTTGACTCGGGTGGCCATGAAAAAAGGCTCGTATGTGGTTAATTCATCCCAGGGTGGTGGTAGTCAGGATACCTGGGTTGTGGTAGAGGAGGGCAAATGATGTTATCACGTGTTGCCGAAAGAGTTTACTGGATGGGCCGATACATGGAGCGCTGCGAAAGTACCGCGCGACTCATTAACGTTAATACCAAGTTGCTACTGGACTTGCCGCGTGGTGTTAGCGTAGGCTGGGGCACGCTGATTAATATCAGCGGCAGCGAAGAGTACTTTCAGCGCGACACCGATGACGCCGATGAACGGGCTGTTATGCGCTTTATGCTGGCCGATGTTAATAACCCCAGTTCGCTGATTAACTCACTGTCTAGCGCGCGTGAAAATGCGCGAATTACCCGCGAAATATTGCCCTCAGAAGTGTGGGAGTTAATTAATGACCTGCACTGGTATTTAAAAGATAATTTAGGTAAAGGGCTTGCGCGGCGCGAACGGCATATATTGCTTCAGGAAGTTATTGATAAAGTGCAGCAGTTCACCGGTATGCTGGCAGGTTGCATGAGCCAGAATGAGGCCTACAGTTTTATTAGTATGGGCCGTAACCTGGAACGTGCCGACATGACCTCGCGCATTGTCGATGTAGGGGTCAGCAGTATTTTGCCCGCATCCAAAATAGATACTGCCACAGAGCCGTTTGAAAATATTTTGTGGATGAACGTGTTACGTTCGTTAAGTGCCTATCAAATGTATCGCCAGCATGTGCTGGATAGAGTTAATGCGGAGGATGTGGTGATGTTTCTTTTTCAAGACAGCATGTTTCCGCGCTCGGTCGAGCATTGTTTTGCACACTTGAGTCAATGCCTGGAAGGCTTACCCAATGGCGAGGACGCCTTGCGTGTATTGGGTAGTGTCAGGCGCAAGGTTAAATCGGCCGATTTTTCGAATTTGATTGATGCCGGACTAGATGAATATATCGATGATTTACAAGCTGAAATTGGTGAAATTCACCGGTCTATAGCGGCAACCTGGTTTTTACCGGAGGTACAGATCGCCTCGTGAAAAATTTTACCTGTCAATGTGGGGCGCGGGTTTTTTTTCCCAATACCCACTGTCTTAATTGCGGCGCCGCGCTGGGGTTTGATGCCGTCACCCAAACCCTGTATGCGCTCGAACCTGTCGAAAAAAGTTTTGAGAAATTAAAACTCAAAGGGCAGGCGGAGCCGGCTTCGCAGTTTAAATACTGCGCCAATTACTACAGTTACAACGCCTGTAATTGGATACTTCCCTACGACTCCAAAGAACCCTTTTGTCAGTCGTGCCGGTTGAATCAAACGGTGCCTGATTTAACCCGCCCGGCCAATGTCACCCGCTGGATTAAACTGGAAACCGCCAAGCGGCATTTACTTTATTCTCTGTTAGAGCTGGGCTTGCCGATTACCAATGAGCCCGGAAAAACGCCGGAGCTGGCTTTTGCCTTTTTAGAAGATGCCCGCACCAACGATAACTATGCCGAAAGCTTTATTGCCACCGGCCATAGTTGGGGCTTAATTACCATTAATCTGGCCGAAGCCGATGACAGCTATCGGGAGCAGGTGCGTGAGCAATTGGGCGAGTACTATCGCACTATTTTAGGGCATTTCCGCCACGAGATAGGGCACTATTACTACGAACTATTGGTGGTGGGCAGTCAATGGCAAGACGAATTTGTCGAGCACTTTGGCGACCCCAAGGAAGACTATCAAGAGGCAATGAACCGGTATTATGAGCAGGGTGGCAACCTTAGCTGGCGGGAAGATTATATCAGCCAGTATGCGCAAACCCATGCGCTGGAAGATTGGGCCGAAACCTGGGCGCACTACCTGCACATAACCGATACGCTGGATACCGCTTGGGCGTTTGATATTATCGAACCGCTGGATTTAAAAACATCGAGTATGGACGATATTATTTCCGCTTGGCTGGCTTTAACAGTGCGTTTAAACGCACTCAACCGCAGTATGGGCTTAAGCGATGCCTATCCCTTTGTGATTTCACCGGCCATTGGCGAAAAGCTCAGTTTGATTCATCGAGTAGTGGTGTCTGCCAGCTGAGCGGCGGCAGCTTATCAAAGGCATCGATCAAGTACTGATCCCAGGCCCTTTTCAGGTCGCGCAGGTATTCGTCATCGTCGTCAAAACGAAAACGCTGCAGGGCAAAGCTGTCGGTGGCGTAGATACCCAGTTCAATCGGCGGGCCCACCGTCAGGTTACTGCGCATGGTCGAGTCCATGGATACCAGCGCGCAGCGGGCGGCGTCTTCCAGGGTGGTGTGCGGGTTTAAAATTCGGTCGAGAATCGGCTTGCCGTACTTGCTCTCGCCAATCTGCAAATAGGGCGTCTGCTTGGAGGTGGTAATGTGATTACCCTGGGGATAAACCATGGCCAGCCGAGGTTTGTCGCCGGCAATTTGCCCGCCGATGACAAAGCTGGCCTCAAAACTGGCACCGCCATTGGGGCCGCCTACCGATACATGGCGCTCCTGCTCGGTGCGGCTGATTTCACCCAGATAATTAGCCGCTTCTGAGATATTTTCAACCGAGTTAAGATTGGTTTCGGCGTGGTTTTTAATGTCGCGTTTGATCTGCGAGATTACCGCTTGGGTGGTGGCCAGATTGCCCGCCGAGAGAATCACCAGCTGCCGCTCACTGCCCATATCGTGATGATACATCTTGCCATAGGTGCTGACCTGATCCACGCCCGCATTGGTGCGGGAGTCGGAGCAGAACACCAGTCCGGCTTTCATGGTAATGGCAACACAATAGGTCATATAACGAGCAACCGCGGTAACAGAAGGCCGCTTAGATTAAGTTCAGATGGGTGCCTCGTCAAGGCCGCTGAGTGGTTTTATTATGCGCCACGCCGACAGCCCTGAAAGGGCGTGGCTTGGATGCTACAATCTGTTTTTGTCAATCACGGAAAGCCTATGTCTGCACTTGCATCCCTCAGATTTGATAACCGTTTTGTACAACAGTTACCCGCAGATACCGATACCCGTAATCTGCCCCGGCAGGTCACCGGCGCTGCCTGGTCTGCGGTAACGCCCAAACGTGCCCCCGCGCCGCAGTTGGTGTCTTACTCCCCCGAGGTGGCCGAACTGCTGGGTCTTAGCGCTGAAGACTGCACCAGCGAGACCTTTGTTGAGGCCTTTGTGGGCAACCAATTACTGCCAGGCATGGAGCCCTATGCCATGTGCTATGGCGGCCACCAGTTTGGTCACTGGGCCGGTCAGTTGGGCGATGGACGCGCCATTAATCTGGGCGAAGTGGTGAACGATCGCGGTGAGCATTTAACCTTACAGCTTAAAGGCGCCGGCCCCACGCCCTATTCGCGCCGTGCCGATGGTTTAGCTGTGCTGCGCTCTTCGGTGCGCGAATACCTGTGCAGCGAGGCCATGCATCATTTGGGCGTGCCCACGACTCGCGCTCTGAGCCTTATCCTTACTGGCGAGCAGGTGACCCGCGATATGTTCTACGACGGTAACCCCGAGCTGGAACCGGGCGCGGTGGTGTGCCGGGTGGCTCCCTCGTTTATGCGCTTTGGCTCTTTCGAAATTTTTGCCGCACGCGAAGACCACACCCTGCTCAGGCAACTGCTGGATTTTACCCTAAAGGCGGATTTCCCCGAGCTGTTGCCAGAGAGCGGCGAGCCGGTAGCGGCCACCTATGTGGCCTGGCTGGCCGAGGTGGCGCGGCGCACCGCAGAGCTTATGGCCCACTGGATGCGGGTGGGCTTTGTGCACGGGGTGATGAATACCGATAACCTGTCGGTACTGGGGCAGACTATCGACTACGGCCCCTACGGCTGGCTGGAGGGTTATGACCCCGGGTGGACTCCCAATACCACCGATGCCCAAGGCAAGCGCTACAGCTATGGTGCCCAGCCCAATATCGCCCTGTGGAACCTGGTGCGTCTGGCCAATGCCATTTACCCGTTGGTAGGCGAGGCCAAGCCCTTGGAAGAGGCGCTGGGTATATACAGCGAAACCTACGGGCAATGTCGGGCGCGGGATATGGCGGCCAAACTGGGCTTTAGTCAGTTTATTGAAGCCGACGGCCCATTGGTGGAAGACTTGTTGGCTTTGCTGCAAATGACCGAAACCGACATGACCATTTTTTTTCGGGCGCTGAGCGACATTGACCTTACCGCCGCTGCCGAAGCAAGCGATGAAACGCTAATAACGCCACTGTTGGCAGCCTATTATCAACCGCCCGATAATAAAATAATTGCCGCCACTGGCCAGTGGCTGCGCCGCTACATTGCCCGCAGCCAACAGAACCTCGCCGAACCCGGTGAAAGCAATAGCACCCGGCGCACACGTATGCACAGCGTTAGCCCTAAATATGTGCTGCGTAATTATTTAGCGCAACAGGCTATAGACAAAGCCGAGGCGGGGGATTTTA
>DATBNH010000343.1:0-3095 GCA_036554405.1 Cellvibrionaceae bacterium
GGCACATGGTTTCCAAACCGGAGACATCGTCAAGGCCATCGTTCCGAAAGGCAAAAAAGAAGGCACCTGGCTTGGCCGAGTGGCGGTTCGTAAGACCGGCAATTTTAATGTTCAGACAATAAACGGTGCTATCCAAGGCATCTCTTATAAGCATTGCACCGTCACTCAAAGAGCGGATGGCTACGGCTATCATCTTCAACCCACTTACCCACAGGAGGCGGGCGTCAGGGAAAAGACGTCGTGCTAACCCTCCCCACCCTAAAAGGACGGGGTTTCCCGCGCAAAATGATGAATAGACGATTACGAAATCCGAGAGGATGCCCATGCACCCGAAACAATTACGTTATTTGATGCGACATCCTCATGCGATGCTCCGACACCAAACAACCGGACGGTTGCCGAGAATGATTCAGCCGAGCAGCCCTTTAATCACCCTGCTGGAAAGTCTGACGTATCATCAGCGGCTTCGTTACTGCGGTATACGCCTGGTTCCCGATCTTGGATACCAGTGTCAGCACCGATTGCATATTCCGGCCCATCGTGACCGGCGATTCCGGAACCAGCGGTCACTTTCGCCGGAATACGCACCGATTCCACAGTGCAGAGCAACGGTTGCGTTGGTTGAAGCCTGAACCGAGCATGCGAGAGGGCGAGTCATGGCCCGCTGAGCGTTTTCGGATCAAACGATTTTATCGCAAGCTCACCCTGGACGACCTGGAAGGCCAGTGCACCTAGCACGCGAACTCTGATAAAAGCCAAAAACAACATAGGGACTGCTAATATGTGACCAGCATGGATAGCTTTTACAGGCGAGTCATTTCGACCGGAAAAGTTATCCACAGCTTTCTATGAATAAGTGCTGGCAGAAGTAAGAATTATCGAGATCTAACAGTGGGTTAGATTAGAGGTTATTTTATGACCAATTACACCGGACGTTTGTGGAATTTGCCTGAGTCCAAGATGGACCGCTGGTTGCTGAGAGCCGGGACAGTCCTCCTGGCGTGCAACGGTATGTTTATCCTGGTCAGCGAGGGTTTTGTCTTGTGGCTTGGACTGATTGTAGGTGCGATTTTGAGTTGTCTAGGGCTGCGAAAGACCTGCAAAGCCGCGATAAGTCGAATGGATGAGTGTTATACGCCTTATCGGTCATACCGCGTGACCCGACGGGCTCTCGGTTTGTTGGTGATTTTCATTGCCTTTTTGGGCCTTGCACTATGGAACATCATAACAGGCGCTTCTGGTTCTGATGACGACACGGATGCAACCGGCATGTGCGACATGCCCGGAGCAACAGTTGCGGGACAAGGCCGAGGCAACCGTTGACGACGTTTGGCAGTCTGATCCAACACGGTACTATGGACCAGGACGCCCCTTCGATCGAATGTAAGCGCCCGTCGACAAACGTTTGGATGAGTTTGGGTCTCGCTGACGACTCAGCACGTTTTGGAAGTCGCAAAATTGCTTGGTTAATAGCAGTAGTCATATTTCGTCTCTTAAAATTAACGCCAATATTCAGTGGAGGCCTTTGCCCAGCGAAGCGGAAAAAGGCCGTCCGGTGGAGCCCCCAAAGGGCGTACTGCTGCGACTTGTTATAAATTACTTGATCCGGGTAAACCTGATCGGTGGACTATTTTTTGAGACAGCTTGAGCAGGCACCTTTTCTACTTTCCACGAGTTCTCCCGTGCCCACGACAATAACTTGTCATCATCTATGACCTTGTACTCAAATGAGTCAGGGTGCGGTATATCACTAGGAAACACCTGGGCGACCTGACCGTATGGAATAACCACATCAGTTCCACCATGCTCATCAAAGGCTTTCTTCAAGATCTCATCCATGTCGTAGACTCCGTGATTTATAACGTTTAAGCTCAGCCGCGCGCGAAGCACGTCGGATGGAGCTTTTTGTTATGCTCGGTTCCACAATGTTGACTTGAACTTCTTTATAAACGCGAGCTCCTCTACACATTCATAATTAATATTGTCTTCTCCACACATTTTAACTAGCGGCGACTTCCTTGCGTAGAGAAAATAGCGATATCCATTATCCATTCCGTTTCGCAGTAAGTTTGCATTTTTTAAGCCCGCACTACTACCGCCACGGAACCCACCTAGATGTTGATTGCATCGCGCTTTCAATGTTTTTCCAGCTTTCCCAACATAAACCATAGTATGAGCGTGTTCCGATACCTCCACCCATAAATAGACGAAACCATGCTCGTCGTTTGCGAATTGTAGTTTGAAATCAAATCTATCATTGATGCAGCAGATTTCTCCAGCCTCGATGAAGCTGTACTCATTTACAAACTTTAGAAAATCGGATTTGTTCATAAGAGCCTAACGACCGGCTCACACGCCGGTTTGGAGCCGCGAAGCGGCGGAAAATCGGTCGCTGTGCAGCCGATTGTTATAGCTTAGCCTCGCTATATGCTGAATAGCTTCATTTCGCTTTCTGTTAGTATCTTTTTTGTCGACATGAAAATGTTATCCACTTTCAGAATCTCAGACATCGTTGATGCAGGAACGTTTCTTGACACTATACGTGAGCTTTTCTTTACTCTATCTTCCATGGATTGGTAAACGGCCATGAATTCATCGAGCGTATTGAATAGAGTAAAATTCGATGCGACATAGGCATTAGCAACTGGTCTAATCAAGCTCCAGACACCTAATACTTTCCTTTTCATGATTTCAGCATCGGTCAATTGAGATTCGGCCACTATCGCATTAAAGCTATCTTGTATTCTATTCACTTGAGCCATATAGTCACGCTGATTTAGGCCTTCATCAATCAAGCTATTAAACCTGACGAGCTCTCTCCGAGAAACTATAAGCTCTTCGCGTAATTGTCTAATTACGTCTGGGATCTCGTCTCTGTATGAGGCTCGAGAGAAGACAATTGAAATCAACGGCGGCAGCTTAACGTTAACCTCAATTGGCGGGCTTGCCTGAGCAATTTCAAACCAGGGCTTCTCTATAGAATCGTAAAGCCTTTTTATAAATCCACTTTCATAGTTTGAAAAATGCCTTGTTAACTCAGGATTGCTGAAATAGGTAGTGGCACCAATTCGGTTGGGCAGTGTAATTGACACCTC
>DATBNH010000442.1:0-2638 GCA_036554405.1 Cellvibrionaceae bacterium
TGGTATTAATTCCGCCGCGGTTTTTAACCCGGAATTTGTTAAAGCCGCCTCCGACCGTTTTGGTGCCCAGTGCATTGTGGTCGCCATCGACGCTAAACAAGTGAGCCTTGAGGGCGAGCCTCTGCGCTGGGAAATTTTCACCCACGGCGGCCGCAAACCTACAGGTATAGACGCTGTAGAGTGGGCGGCACGCATGGCCAGCTTCGGCGCTGGTGAAATTCTGCTCACCAGTATGGATCGCGACGGCACCAAAAACGGTTTTGACCTTCCCCTAACCCGCGCCATTAGCGATGCGGTGCCCATCCCCGTTATCGCCTCTGGCGGTGTTGGCAATTTGCAACACCTGGCCGATGGCATCATCCAGGGCCGCGCCGACGCCGTACTCGCCGCCAGTATTTTTCACTTTGGCGAATACACCATTAGTGAAGCCAAAGCGCATATGGCCGCTTGCGGGATTGAAGTACGCTAAAGGCTTGCTTTGAAAACGGGCTTGGGAGTTTCCGTTGGGGAGCCGGTGCCCAGTTCAGCCTTGCGGGGCACGCCGTAATTACATCCCTGTAGGCTTGACGCCGAGATCCCTCTCGGCGGCAGCCCCGCAAAGCCGAACCGGGCATCGGCTGGTGCCATCCTCAAGGCCCGAGCTACCCGATAGCGTTGAAAAATAGGCGTTTAGTCAGCGCTGCTTGCGTGCTTTGAGTGTTGCAATTGCCAAGTAGTGGTTTATAGTCAAACACTTTGTGAATTTGGCAGGGATGATATTATGCAAACGCTGGCGACGAAATGCGCATGCGCAATTCCCCACCTCTAAGCCATTGTGAATATGGCCAAAATTTTTTAAATACAGACAATTACGGGGCATTCTTTCGAGAGTGGATTAGGTAAATATTACGCTTGCGTAATATACAGATGTTAGCTTGAGTAAAACATGAAAAATACTTATATCCCATTCAGCACCATTTGTATCTGTGTATTAACCATTCTTTATTCCATGTATGTTGCTTTTGATGTGACTGGTAATCTATTAGGGAACGTTAAAATCATCCAACTAGAACCGTATGGTGGCATTACAATTACGCATCTAGTCAACTTTGAATTATGGCGTCTATTCGCATCTCAATTAATACATGCCAAGCAAATTCACATGCTATACAACGTATTATCGCTTGCACTAATAGGCATCTTTTTGGAGCGCTATATTAATGGTGTAAAATTCATTTTACTTTGGTTTGTTTCTGGTTCTGTTGGAACTCTTGTCAGTACTCTTTTTGTAATTCCACCGTGGAATTTGGGAACAGGGGCGTCTCAAGCAGTTCTAGGTATAGCTGCATTTGGGCTGGTTTTATCTTTAAAAGGCGTTAGCTCATCCAAATGGCTTGTAGTAATTTTGTGCATCTCACTCATCCCTGCATTTGCTCTTGATTTAATATATGCTGGTTATCCTAAGCCGGGACATATAGTAGGTGCATTAATCGGTGCAATTGCGGGTATTATTTACTGTAAAAAAGCTAACAAGGCGCAGCAACTCGCCGCTGCTCGGCTGGACAGTTTATAAGTCGCGCTTTTGTGGTTTTGCTACGCAAAAGTAATCCACAAAACCACGACTTACAAACTGCCGTTGTGCTTGGCGTGAGCTATATGGAGATTCTATGAGAACAGTGTTTTTACTTTTCAGTTTGTTGGTCTCCCAAGTGGTCTGCTCAGAAATAAAAACAGCAGAGATAGACGGCTATGGTATCGAATATGAAGTCCTTGGATCGGGGAATGAATTCGTCCTTTTGGAAGCCGGAGGTGGCGGCGGATTGGCGGACTGGAATGATATTCCTGAGGCCCTTTCAGAGACAGCTACGGTTATTCGGTATTCTAGAGTCGGCAATGGTAATTCAGACAAGCCGGAAACTATGTTTGTGGTCGAGGACTATGCGAGTCACCTGAAAAGCTTGCTCGACCACTTGGGCGTTGGCAAAATCATTCACGTCGCACATTCCTATGGCGGTAGTGTTGCGAGGGTGTTTGCGGCTGAGTATCCAGGGCGAGTAGAGGGCCTTTTGCTAGTCGATGCCTCATCTGAACATGACGTGGATATAATGCGAGCGATTGATCTTGAACAGGCAAATGCAGAAATAGAGGCTGTCAAACTAGCTGATATAAAAGGCGGCAAGAATTACCACATTGTCGATTTCTGGGCGAAGTTCCCGCTGCCTGATTACCCGCAAATAAAAGACATTCCCGTTACTGTCATCGCAAGCGTGAAGCGCTACAAATCGCCAGCACACCTATTGCATTCTGACAAAGGCGTGGCTATGTGGGGAGAGCATTGGAAAAATTGGGCAGATGCCTTCCCGCAAGGCAAAGCCGTATTGACCGCTAAGAGCCATCATTTGATACCGCAGGAGGAGCCTTCGTTGGTTGTCGGCGAAACAAATGAGCTTATCAGGATAGTTCGCGCTAACAAGTCACTCGCTGACGCGTCGGCTGATTGAAATGTTGGTGCCCCGAAACTACACAAGTTACAGGATATTCACAGATTGCAGACTTGAGTGTAATTTTTCGAGTTCGCCCGATGGTTTCTCGGCCAAATTTTCTGCACAGCCAGGTGTTAAATACCCGAAAGCAGGAAGACCAAAGAGTTAATAATATC
>DATBNH010000369.1:0-4314 GCA_036554405.1 Cellvibrionaceae bacterium
TGGGGCAGGCCAGTAGGCCACGACCGATCATCACATCTCGGCAGCCAGAGCGCTGGCGGCACAACAGGTAATCTGCCAGTGTCCAGATATCGCCATTGGCAACCACGGATATGTCCACGCTGTTGCGAATTTCGTTAATGCACTCCCAATAAGCGGGCGGTTTATAGCCATCGGCTTTGGAGCGGGCGTGTACCACCAACTCGCTGGCACCACCCTCGGCAGCGGCGCGGGCGGTATCCAGGTAACCCTCACGATAATCAAAACCGAGGCGGATTTTGGCGCTGACACTGATGTGGTCGGGCACTGCCTGGCGCACCGCACGTACAATTTGATAGATGCGTTCGGGCTCGCGCAGCAGGCAGGCGCCGCCATCGCTTTTATTCACGGTTTTGGCCGGGCAGCCAAAATTGAGGTCAATGGCGTTGCTGCCTGCGCGCACGGCCCGACGGGCATTGTCGGCCAAGGCGGCGGCGTTGCCGCCCAGCAGTTGCAACTTAACCGGGGTGCCGGTGGCGGTTTTATTGCCAGAGGTAATCTCCGGTGCCAGACGCAAAAACACCCGGCGCGGTAAGCGCTGCTCGGTCACCCGCACAAATTCGGTGACGCATTGATCAATACCGCCCACGCGGGTGAGCAGATCGCGAACCAGATGATCGACCACGCCCTCCATGGGCGCTAACAGTATGCGCATGGTTAATACTCAAAAAAAGAGGCGTATGTTACCTGCTTTAGGTTAATCATAAAGGGTTTTTGTAAGCTATCGGTGGGTAAAATGGCACATTTTCGCTAAAAGCGGGCTTAAAATGCGTGAAACGCCTGTTTATGCTTTGGTGGGTTTATCTGCCGTCTTGTAAGTTTTTGAAAGATAAGAGAAAATGCACGGCTATTTTGTGCGGCTTCGGCTGCCTGAACTGTTCAGCCCACTTGGGGCTGCGGCTTTAGGGTGAATTTATGCAGGGTGATTTGATAGAGCAGGGCATGGATCTGATGATCTATGGTATGGGCACAGTGGTTATGTTTTTGACATTGCTGGTGGTGTCCACTGTGTTGATGTCGCGCTTTATACTGAGGTTTTTCCCCGATCCCGAGCAGCTGCCGGATAGTCGTGGCAATAGCAGTGGCCAGGGCGCTGCGCCGCCAGTGGATGCCAGAATCGAGCAGGTGATCAAGCAGGCGATTAAACAGCACCGGGACAAACGCGGATAAGATCGACTACAGATTACACACCTACTTACGACGTTTTGATTTGGGGTAAAGATCACCATGAGTGAGGTTAAAAAGCCATTAGGCATTACGGATGTGGTGCTGCGCGATGCGCATCAGTCGCTGTTTGCGACGCGGATGCGATTAGACGACATGCTGCCCATCGCCGACAAACTGGATGCCGTGGGCTTTTGGTCGCTGGAGTCTTGGGGCGGCGCCACCTTTGACGCCTGCATTCGCTATTTGGGCGAAGACCCCTGGCACCGTATTCGCGAGCTGAAAAAAGCTATGCCCAAAACGCCTATGCAAATGCTATTGCGCGGGCAAAATCTGTTGGGCTACCGCCACTATGCCGATGACGTGGTAGAGAAGTTTGTCGAGCGCGCCGCCCATAATGGCGTCGATGTATTTCGCGTATTCGATGCCATGAATGATATGCGCAATCTTGAAACGGCGCTTAAAGCGGTAAAAAAACAAGGTAAGCACGCACAAGGCACCATTTCTTATACCATCAGTCCGGTACACAATCTCGATGTATGGGTTGATCTGGGTAAGCGTATTGAAGATATGGGCGCCGACTCCATTGCCATTAAAGATATGGCCGGGCTGCTCCGGCCCTACGTGGGTTACGAGTTGGTTAAACGCCTTAAACAAAGCTGTTCAATTCCCATTCATATGCAGAGCCACGCAACTACCGGGCTGGCCCACGCCACCAATCTTAAGTGTGTGGAGGCGGGTATCGACAATATCGACACCGCCATTTCCTCTATGTCCATGACTTACGGGCACAGCCCCACCGAAACCATGGTGGCGGCGCTGCAGGGTACCGAGCGGGATACCGGTCTGGATCTGGAACTGCTGGAGGAGGTTGCCTCCTATTTCCGCGAGGTACGGCGCAAGTATGCCAAGTTTGAGGGCTCCCTCAAGGGCGTGGACTCGCGCATTCTCATTGCCCAGGTGCCGGGCGGCATGCTCACCAATATGGAAAACCAGTTGCGCGAGCAGAATGCCGAAGACAAGTTCGATGCCGTGCTCGATGAAATTCCCAAGGTGCGTGAGGATTTGGGCTTTATTCCACTGGTCACTCCCACCTCGCAAATTGTGGGCAGCCAGGCGGTAATGAATGTACTTAGTGGCGAGCGCTACAAAACCATTACCCGCGAGACCGAAGGCGTGCTCAAGGGCGAATACGGCGCAACACCGGCGCCGGTTAATACCGAGTTGCAGCAGCGCGTGTTGGGTGATGCCAAACCGATTACCTGCCGCCCGGCGGATTTACTGGAACCTGAATTACAGGCGCTAACAGACGCCCTTTTGGTTGAAGCCAAAGAAAAGTCCATTAGCCTGACCGAGGGGGAAGGGCAGCTAGACGATGTGCTGACCTATGCACTGTTTCCGCAAGTGGGCCTGAAATTTTTGCAAAACCGCGATAATCCCGATGCCTTTGAACCTGTGCCTACCGGTAACGAAGGTAGTGTGGTTACCACCGACAGTGGTGAAGAAATTTACACAGTGGCAGTGGAAGGTAAAGAGTATACGGTCACTGTTAACAACGGTGGCGATGTCAGCGCCATAGTGTCCACGGGTAGCGGCGGCGCTACTGCCGATGGCGGCGCGCCTGTAGGTGATGGCGAGCCTGTGCCCGCACCTTTGGGTGGCACCATTTGTAAGTTAGCTGTAAAAGTAGGGCAAAAAGTGCAAGAGGGCGATACTTTGCTGATTCTTGAGGCTATGAAGATGGAATCGGAAGTCAGTGCGCCGCGCGCGGGTACTGTTGCTGCCATTAATGTAACCGCCGGTGACTCTGTGACTGCGGGTGATACGCTGCTCAGCATTGCCTGAGGCAACTTTATTCAAGCTTCATTGTTCGCTCTGGTCGCCTGATAGGCGAACCTCTTACCGGGCACGCTGTAAATAAGTCCCGGTAAGCTCGACGTCGGTATCCATGCCTCCGACGATCCTGCTAAGGGGAACACCTATCAGTCTTGGTGCCAAGAGTGGATACTGGAATTTGAGAACTTAACTAGCTCGGACGTTTTCTATGCAAAATTTTATGCGCCTGTGGCACGACTCAGGATTGTATCATCTGGACCTGGGCCAGGCGGTGATGATGCTGGTGGGGATAGGGCTGTTATTTCTAGCCATTCGCAAAGGCTTCGAACCTTTATTGCTAGTACCCATTGGCTTCGGTTGTATTCTGGCTAATGTTCCCGGTGCCGGTCTTTCCATGTCGGCGGTAGAAAATGCCCTGGCATCGGGTTACAGCGACGTTATTGCCGCTATGGCTAACGTGTTGGGTCAGGAAGTCGACGCCGGCGTTAAAGCGCTGGTTAACGCCTACAAAGAGGCACCCGCAGGCGTGCAAGCCGATGCCTATCGTTTGGCTACGGATATGAGTTACAACAACGGTGTACTCTATTCGTTTTACCAAGTGGCGATTGCCACCGGTATTGCGCCTCTGGTGATTTTTATGGGCGTCGGCGCCATGACCGACTTTGGCCCCTTGTTGGCCAACCCTAAAACTCTGTTTTTAGGCGCTGCTGCACAGTTTGGTATTTTTGCCACGGTGATCGGTGCGGTTGGGCTGTCAGCCATGGGCGTGTTTGAATTTACCCTGGCCGAAGCGGCGGCTATAGGTATTATTGGCGGTGCCGATGGCCCTACCGCCATTTATGTCTCGAGCATACTGGCGCCGGAATTACTGGGTGCCATTGCCGTAGCGGCCTACTCCTACATGGCGCTGGTGCCCATGATTCAGCCGCCGATTATGCGTTTGCTGACCACCCAAAAAGAACGCGAAATTCGTATGGAGCAATTGCGTGTGGTATCCAAGCGCGAAAAAATTGTTTTCCCGCTGGTGTTGCTAATTCTAGTGGCGGCAGTGTTGCCCACGGCGGCACCGCTGTTGGGTATGTTCTGCTTTGGTAATTTAATGCGCGAATGCGGTGTGGTGGCGCGTTTGAGTGATACCGCGCAAAATGCGCTGATCAATATCACCACGATTTTTCTCGGTTTGGCGGTGGGCTCCAAGTTGCTCGAGAATATCTTCAAGCAAAACTTACTTCTATCGCTTTGCTAGAGTCTCTTGCAATTTGCAGTGGTGGAGACGCA
>DATBNH010000413.1:0-5718 GCA_036554405.1 Cellvibrionaceae bacterium
GGCTATTGAGGAATTAAATAGAAAGTATCCAACTCCCTGAATACTCGTTATTATTTATTTACAGTCGCTCAATTAACCACTGCCGGGCTTGCTGCATAGAGTCCACCACCACCGTGGCACAGCTGAAATCGTGCCCCCGTGAATAGTCATTTTGCACCACCACACACTCAAGCCCTGCGGCCAATGCCGATTGCATGCCGGTGGGGCTGTCTTCTATGGCAATACATTCGCAAGCCCGTAGTCCCAACTGCTGCATCGCATACAAATAGACATCTGGCGCGGGCTTGACGTTTTGCACGTCTTCGCGAGTAGCGACTATGGGAAAGTAATCGTGCAATTTATATTGATCCAGCGTGGGCTTAACCTCTAAACGCGCCGCGCCTGTGGCAATAGCCATTTTAAGGTTACGCGCAAATGTCCACTGCACCAGCTCGCGGGCACCAATAATCATGGGGCTGGCACCGTGACTAAAAGCCGCGTGGGTGAGCTTTTCACGCCGCGCAAATAATTCATCCTGACTGATGGGCAGCTTGTAGGTTTCCACCAGATAGTCGGCGTTGGTGCGGGTGGGCACGCCGGCAAGGTAGGTTTTATACTCATACTCGGTAAAATCGATGCCGAAATCGGCCAAAATACTCACCCACATCTGGTAGTGCTTGCGTTCGGAATCCACCAGGGTACCGTCGTGATCAAAAATTATAGCGCGAATCATTTTGTCCTCTATCAAATAAAAAAAGGGCCCGCAGGCCCTTGATCAAAACCTTTGTGTATTGCTTAAGGCTCAGCGGAATCGCCCACTTTAAAACCACTACCTTCAGTTATAGTGCCCTCGGAGTATGAGTCTTGCACATTGGTCAGTTTGATTTTACCCAGTGTGTCGTAAATGGTTTTAATCACCGCACCTGTCGCCGGGTCTTTAATATCACGTGCCTTGCGTTTAACATTGAGCACTTGACCTGATTTTAAACCAGCACCACTGCCTGCATTTAAAATTACCGCGCTGCCATCTACATCGGCCAACAAAACCGAGCTGTCAGCTGCACTCGCTGCGGCTCCACCAGCAGAACCAGAGCCACCAGCCGAGGCCAAATCGGCTTTTTTCAGTTTAGCCACAACTTCACCAATCGCATCGCGCAGGGTTTGTGTTGCATGCTTTTCGTTAAAACTCTCGCCACCGCCAATGCCGAAAACCCGAACATTCAGCGACGACTCGGAACCACTGCCGGTTTCGGCAAAAATAATCCGCGAGGAGTTTACATCAACAATGCGCACGTCAACGCTGGAGTAATAACCCTTCTTACCGATATTAACACCACCGCCGCCACCGCCGCTGGTGCTCTGGCCGTATTCGGTAACCGCGCCGGTAACAATATACTGCACCCCCAAAATCTTACCAATTTTAGCCGCGGTAGAAGGATCGACCCGACCGGAGCTCCCTAAATTCTGCTCCTGCATGATGCTATTAAGACGTTCGCGCTCGTAGACATCGAATCCCGAGCCTCTGACCAGCTCGGTAGTGAGCATATCTGCCGCACCGCGGCCCACACGCCAACCACCGTATTGGCTCTTATTTTCAAAATCGACGACGGCAATACGCGGCGCAGCAAACGAGGATGGCGCGAAAATCAACGCGACTAGCGCCAACCACGCGTACTTACGACAGAGCAATAACATAATCTTCTCCTTGGAAATTTTGCAGTTATCCGTTCCAACAGTTTATTATACCCACGCGGAACGGGGCCAAACAGAGCAAATCGTACCCGAAAACTGTTACACATTGCATCATAAAGCCTCGCGCCACAAATACCAAATATTCTGTGAAGCAGCGCATGGCCGGGAGCCCGTATGAAATCATTGATCATTATTCTGATTGGCCTGGTAGGCAGCTGGTTTTTGACCGATGTGCGCTCAGACAGCGGCGTGTTTAATCTGCTGATGCCAGTTCTGTGCGTTATGTTTGCTGTGGCGCTGCTAATCTGGCTGGCCTTTGCCCTGGCCGCCAAGCGCATCAACGACAGAGGCCCTGCCGAATTGCCTGACATTAGCGTTCATCGCTCCAAAACCCAGGAATAAAAAAAGGGATGACCTTGCGGTCATCCCGAATCCGATACTGTGAAGCTATCGGGGGAAGAACGGGTTAAACCAATACCTTAATCCTGATCCGTGACTTCAGGTTAAACACTGACACGAATCACGCCCTTGTTATCCTCTACCGGATAAACGCCAATGCGGTGAGCGCTGTCTTCAAGGCATTCGCCTGTTTCTAAATCAAAATGCTGTTTATACAGGGGCGACGCTACACACACCCGCCCCCCAATAGAACCAATAATACCTCGCGACAATACATTAGCCTTGCCAATGGGATCGAAGTTGTCTACCGCAAACAGTTTATTCAAACGTTTGCTGTAAAAAATGGCGACCTGTTTATTATTGACCAATGCGCAGACGCCCGTATCCGGTACCAAATCCTGTGTTTTACAAACCTGTACCCAGGTTGCGGTTTCCTGTAAAGCAGTTGCTGTCATGGTTTTACTCCACCTGCGAGTCGGTTAATTCAACGGCCGGAATCTGGCCGGCACGCTCAGCTTCATTGGCCGGACGCTTTTGGCCGCGCTCGGCCACATAGGCCAGATTGTCATCGGGCAAATCCGCGTTAATAAAATGATTAAAGCGTTTCAGTTGTTCCGGGCTTTCAATGGTGGTTTTCCATTCACATTGATACTGACCAATATTGGCGGTCATCTCGTTCTCCAACTCACCGGCAATATCCAGTTTGTCTTCAATCACCACTTTTTTCAGATAATCAAGCCCGCCCTCAAGATTTTCCAGCCAGACGGAGGTGCGTTGCAGGCGATCGGCGGTGCGAATATAAAACATCAATACCCGATCGATATATTTAACCAGCGTTTCATCGTCGAGATCGGTGGCAAATAAATCCGCATGGCGCGGACGCATGCCGCCGTTGCCGCACACGTATAAATTCCAGCCTTTTTCGGTGGCGATTACACCGATATCTTTAGATTGCGCCTCGGCGCATTCGCGGGTACAGCCAGAAACAGCAAATTTTAACTTATGCGGCGAGCGCAACCCCTTGTAACGGTTTTCAATGGCAATGGCCATCCCGGCGCTGTCTTGTACCCCATAGCGACACCAGGTATTGCCAACACAGGATTTTACCGTGCGCACCGATTTACCATAGGCATGACCTGTTTCAAAACCGGCGTCCACCAGCTTTTTCCAGATCACCGGAAGCTCATGTAACTGTGCACCAAAAAGATCAATCCTCTGGCCACCGGTAATTTTTGTGTACAGATTAAAATCGCGAGCAACTTCGCCCAACACAATCAGTTTATCGGGCGTAATTTCACCACCGGCCACACGGGGAACCACCGAATAGGTGCCATCTTTTTGCATATTACCCAAATAAATATCGTTGGTATCCTGCAGGCCCGCATGCTCTTTTTTCAATACATACTCATTCCAGAAAGAGGCGAGAATAGAGCCCACTGTAGGTTTGCAAATATCACAGCCCAAGCCTTCACCATGGCTGTCCAGTAGCTCGTCAAAGGTTTTAATATTTTTGACCCGCACAATATCGGCAAGCTCGGCACGGCTGTAGGAAAAATGCTCGCACAGGTGGTTGTTTACCTCCACCCCCAGATTGGCCAGCTCGGCATCCATTACCTGTTTAACCAGCGCCGCACAGCCGCCACAACCGGTCGAGGCACCCGTGGCCGATTTAATAGCACCCATATCGGAACAACCGCCCTGCACCGCCTGAATAATATCGCCCTTGGTAACATCCAGGCAGCTACACAGCTGTGCCGTTTCCGGCAGAGCGCCAACACCTATAGCGGCGCCGCCGCCTTCTGATTGAGGCAAAATCAGCTGTTCAGGGTGCTCGGGCAAATCCATGGCATTGACACAGATTTGCTGTAAGGTGCCATAAGCTTCAGCCTCACCGACTAGCACTGCGCCTAACAACTTCTTACCATCTTCCGAGACAATCAAACGCTTGTATACTTCACTAATACCGTCTTCGTAGGTATAGGTTTGCGCACCCGGCGTGCGGGCATGGGCATCGCCAATGCTGGCTACATCTACACCCAGTAATTTAAGCTTGGTGCTCATATCGGCACCGGTAAACTGTTCATCTCCGGCGCAAATATGGCTCATGGCCACCTTGGCCATTTGATAACCTGGCGCTACCAAACCAAAAATCTTGTTATCCCAAAGGGCACATTCACCAATAGCATAAACATCGGGCACCGAGGTCAGACAGTTATTGTCTACCATAATGCCGCCGCGCTCGCCGATAGCAATATTACACTCGCGTGCCAGGGCATCTTGCGGACGAATACCGGCAGAAAACAGAATCATGTCCGTTTCCAGGTGGCTGCCATCGGCAAATTCCATCCTGTAACGACATTGTTCACCGGCGACAATTTTTTGCGTGGCTTTCTCGGTATGAACCTCAACATTCATCGCTTCAATTTTGCGGCGCAGCAAATTGCCACCACCCTCATCTAGCTGCACGGCCATTAGACGCGGGGCAAATTCCACCACATGGGTTTTAAGACCAAGATTTTGCAATGCATTGGCCGCCTCCAAACCCAGCAAGCCGCCGCCAACTACCACACCCACTTTACTTTCGCGAGCGCTGGCGGTAATGGCTTCCAAATCTTCAATGGTGCGATACACCAAACAATGCGGTTGGTCATTTCCGGGAATCGGTGGTACAAAAGGATAAGAGCCTGTGGCTAATACCAGCTTGTCATAACTCTCTACCCGACCGCTTTGCGTGGTCACCGTGTGTGCCTGACCGTCTATCGCGGTGACCTTGTCATTCAAGGTATACACCACTTTTTTGTCTTGATAGAAATCTTCGCTGGTAAGCATTAAGTCATCGACACTGGCGCCGGAAAAATAACTGGACAGTTTCACCCGATCATAGGCCAGACGCGGCTCTTCGGAAAAAGTCAGCACCTCAAAATTATCGGCATAATCACTGTTGACCAGGTTTTCGATAAATTTGTGGCCAACCATACCGTTGCCAACCACTATAATACGTTGCTTGTTCATAATATTTCCTCGCTCTTTATGCGCTCAAGCTTTGTGCCGGCATGGAATGATTGTTCACGGCTTGACTGATGCAGGGTTGTAATTGTTCAGCCAGGTTCACCACCTCACCCACCATAATCAACGCCGGGGATTGCACCGCACTCTCACTAACCGCCACGGCCAACTCGCCCAATGTGGTAATCACCACGCGCTGATTGTGGCGGCAACCGTTTTCAATAATCGCCGCGGGCGTGCGGGGGTCTTGTCCGGCATCGCACAACTTGTGGCTGATTAACTCGGCGCGGGTTACGCCCATATAAAACACCAGCGTATGCTTAAGCGCGGCCAACGCCTGCCAGTTAATATCCAGCCTGGATTCTCCGTGGCCGGTTACCAAGGTGCAGCCCTGAGACACACCGCGATGGGTCAGGGGAATATTGGCAGCGCTGGAGCAACCCGAGGCGGCGGTAATGCCGGGTATCACTTCGGCTTCGATACCGGCTTGGCGCAGGGTTAATAACTCCTCGCCACCGCGACCGTATACAAAGGGATCTCCACCTTTAACGCGGCACACCGTCAAGCCTTTAGCGGCGTGTTCCAGCAGGATGTCATTGAGATCCTGCTGGGCAACTGCATGATGATTTTTGATTTTGCCCA
>DATBNH010000415.1:0-8921 GCA_036554405.1 Cellvibrionaceae bacterium
TTTCTTTCCACCTTCCACCCGAAAGCCGAATTGCCGCCGGGCGTCATCCAAAGACTGCGCTGATAAATACCGGCCCCTGTTTCTACACGCGCATCAACACGCAGCGGCCCCGTGGTCAACAACTGGGAAGTTGGCGCTGCATTGTCAGTACGTTCAGCAAGCCAGTGATCAACTTGCGAGCCATCATCCATAGCCAGAACCTCCAGCACTTCCAGCGGTGCTGTATTGGTATCTACATCGGTCCCTTGCCCCCTAACCGTAATGAGTAATTTAATACGATCAAAGATTTCGCGTGTTAATCCAGGGGCAGCCATAATGTCTTCTAACACATTAATACCAACCGCTTCACCAGCTGCTTGATGCTGCTTTTGCTCCACTTCAAGCGCGCGCCACTGTACCACAGATTGGCTTAATATTGCGGCATCGGCAGGATCTAGACCCGCCGCAGTTGTAAACAATTGTGTGAGCGTTTGCTCACTTGCCTGACGATAATCAATGAGTCCCGAAGCAGGAACAAGGCGCAAATACACCAGGTATTTACCTATTTGCACCCGTGCAGGCCCAGACAGCTCTTCATCAACCATGCTCGTCAACTGTGCCAGGTATATCAGTGCGGCGCCATCTGCCGCCGCCTCGGCTTCAGCTTGCGCTAAATGCACACGGGTATAACTGATATCTGTCTTAGCAGTTAAGGCGAGACCACTGACCAACAGCGCCAGTGCCGCCACAAACCACAGCATTAATGCCAGCGCCAGCCCTTGTTGAGCTTGATTGATGCTCACCACTGTATAAACACCTTTAATTCTCATCACTCTCGCGCAATTGCCACTATCAGCTCTGGCCAGTAACGCTCACTCACCTGTACATTAATACGTATATGCGAAGGTGCCTCGCCCATTTCCCACTGGTTTACCCAGTCACTCCAGGGATTGGCGCGATAACTGATACTGAGATTATCAACATGATCCGCCAGTAGATACGGTGTCTCATCACCCCAGGGCATAAAATTAACCCCGTCGCGAACCAGCAAAATTAACTGATTGTTATCATTAAGCTGTAAATTGGCCGCAGCCAAGCCCCCTTGCATACCCGGGATTGGCATAGGCACCGCCCAAATCAGCTCCCTATCAGTGCCGTAAAAATACCGGCCTTCCGGTTGACCAAACCGGAACAGCAATACTGGTTTCGCTTGCTCCAGATTTCTACGCAAAAACGTCGTTACTGCGCGCATTCGCGCCGTGCTCTCTGCCCGCTGCTCCAGCTTTGCTTGAGTTTGTCCCAAGGTGCGCATGGCAGTCAGGGTGGCGAGCACAATAAGTGACAAAATAGTCATTGCCACCACCACTTCAATCAGGGTGAAGCCTTGCGAACGCTGATCCAGCCGAGGTATAGGCCTGCTAGAACTGATCACTGGGCACCACACTTACCGGCACGGCCGAATGCAGGGTAAATTCCCGCGGCCTGACAAAACTACCCCAGCTCACCCGTACATCAATCCAGTGTAAACTGGCGGTGCCTTCATCATTCATGCCATTATCCGGCAGATAGGGCTGACTAACCACTTCCCATTCATAGCCATCATCGGTGGCACCGCTACTATTCACGCCATCGGGCGATACTTCACTGTGCAGGGCCAACAGCGATTGCGCCATCACCACCGCATAAGAATAGTCCTCACTGGTGCTAATACTGCGGGTGGCCCCGCCTGCCGCCTGGTAAAGCATTCCCAGCGACAGGCCCAATATGGCCACCGCCACCACCATCTCCAACAATGAGAAACCACCTTGTTGAGGCCTATACCCTCTCTGTGCAGTCATCATCGTCACCTATCCGTGAGAGGATGCTGGATAACCTCACCCAACAGCCAGCCGACTTCCAGAGCCACGCCCGAACCCTCACCCCGCAAAAGCGTAATGCGCCCTCCCGACGAGCTGCCATCGGGATAAAAACGAATAACTGCGGTCTTATTGTCTCTCATCAATTCAGCAGCGCTTACCACATCAAGGCTGATAAGCGCAGGCAGAGTATGCACTTTGTCACCCAGAGCCAGCTCACGCGTTTCCGGCCGGACCAGTATATCCATAGGTTGGCCATAGACTTGCGCGCGATAGCGGCCATTTTCCAACAGGCTTTTCACCTCGCCAACCGCACTGCGGTAAGCCATTGACTGGTACATCTTGTTAGCCGCCGGCACCGACACCGCCATCAACAGCCCGGCAACGGTAATGGCTACCATCATCTCCAACAATGTAAAGCCTTGGTGCTTCTGGGTTTTCCTCATAGCGAGTACTTACTGGCTGACTTATTGCCAGTTACCCACATCGGCATTATCGCCCTCGCCACCCGGTCTGCCATCGGCACCGTAGGAGTAAATCTCAAAATCGGCGCGTTCACCCGGATAACGGTATTCATAAGCTTTATTCCACGGATCTTCCGGGATGTCATTGCGACGTAAATAGGGGCCATTCCACCCGGTAACCCCGGGATCACTCACCAGCGCATCAAGGCCTTGCTCAGAGGTGGGAAACTGCCCGGTATCGAGCATATACACCTCAATAGCTGACTCAAAATCACGAATTTGCACCAGTGCCGTTTTACTCTTGGCGCCCCCCAGTTGGTTAAGTACTCGGGGGCCTACCAAGCCCGCCAACAAGCCAATAATGGCCAATACCACCAACAGCTCCACCAGGGTAAAACCTGTTTGCTTACTTCTTTTCATAGTCAACTCTCACTTTCATTTAAGCCGCTTATCATTAAACAGCTAAATCATTCACCGACAAAATACCCATTAAAATTGCCACAATTATCAAACCAATCATACCGCCCATGGCCAGAATCAACACCGGCTCCAGCAAAGTCAGGCTGCGTTTCACGCCCGCCGAAACCTCGTCGTCATACACCCGCGCCAACTCCAGTAACATGGTGTCGAGCTGGCCGGACTCCTCGCCCACCCGCACCATTTGAATCATCATCGGAGAGAACATTTTCGCTTCGGCGAGCGCACGCGAGATACGGCCACCGCGCTTGACCTCGGGAGACAACTCGGCCAAAGCCACACGCACATCGTTGTTGCCCACGGTCTGTACAGCTATTTTCAAAGATTGCAGCAGTGAGACCCCACTGCCGAGCAAAGTTCCCATGGTACGAGAAAAGCGCGCAATCTCGTATTTAAACACCACAGCCCCCAAAATAGGCAAATTCAGCATCTTGCGGTCAAGCCAGGCCTTGCCGGGCGGGGTGCGCAGCCAACGGCGCAGACCATAGACCAACAAACCGCCCAGCAGCAACAGCCAGATGCCGTTGTTTTTGATGGCTTCGCCGCTGTTGATCACCATTACAGTTAACAGCGGCAAAGCCTCACCCATATCCGAAAAAAGCGCCTCAAACTGCGGCACCACAAACCCCAGCATCACCAGTACCGAAATCAGCGCCACCACCGCCAAAATAGCCGGGTAAATCAGGGCAGAGACCACGCCCGTGCGCACCTGTTTGGCCCGCTCCAGTTGCTCAGACAGGCGCGCCAGCACCTCGGCAAGACTGCCGCTGGCCTCGCCCGAGCGCACCATGCTCACATAAAACTCATCAAACAGATCGGACCGCGCCTGCAGCGCCTGGCTCAACCCCTTACCTCCTTTTACCGTGGACAAGAGCTCCTCAAGCACAGAGCGCGCGGCATCGGTGGAGGTCATATCAATCAACACCTTAAGCGCGCGATCAATAGGGAGGCCCGCCCGCAACAGTACCGCCAGCTCACTGGTAAAAGACAACACCTGGGCCCGACCAAAGTCGGCACGTCGGCCAAGGCGCTTAGGGGCGGGCTCGGCGCCACTGGCTTGCAGCGACAAGAGCACCAAGCCCTGATTGCGCAAATCCCGCGCCGCCAGCTCCTGACTGGCAGACTCCAATGCGCCCTGCACCACAGAACCATCGCGACGCGCGGCCTTATAGGAAAAACTCGGCATAGCCTCTCACACTCTTTTTAACCTGACAGCGTCATATTTTAACGCTGAACCCGGTTTAGGTTAAAAAACCGAAACGCGCCATCATACCAAAGCTGCTGGCGCTAACCGAACAGTTTGCAGCATTTGCTGACAAATTCACAGCCGCGGAGCCCCTGTTCGATCGCAGCGTGCCAAGATAAAGGCCTCCACCCCGGCCCTGCCCTCGCAAGCGGGGGAGGGAGCTAAAAGCAGCGCCGTGCGCTATAACGCCCCTGCCTGCTTGGGGGCGGCGATACGCCAATAGGGATATAGGTGTTAGAGTCGAGTTGGCAACAGAGACCGAGAGCCAAAATGGGATCAAAGACCGAGGGGCTGGGTGTTGACTAAGGGCATAGCAGATATTGAGTTACGCCACTTCAGCGTCGACTGTGTCGTTTTGATCCTGGGTGACGCGCATGACCTCCTCTAAAGAGGTAACACCGGCGGCGACTTTGCGCAGGCCGTCTTCGAACAGCGTAAGCATGCCTCGCTGGCGGGCGGTGGCGTGGAGTTCGGTGGCGTCGCAACCGCTCTGCACGGCTTTGTGCATGGCGCCGTCCATCACAAACAACTCATGAATAGAGGTGCGGCCTCGGTAGCCCGATTGTTTACAGTGCTCGCAACCGCTGGCGCGGTAGATGGTAGTTTGCCCCGGTGCCAAAAAGCGCGCCAAGCCGGAGCGCTCGGCGGCGACCTGGTCTATGGCGTATTCCTCACGACAGTGACGGCATAGGGTGCGCACCAACCTCTGAGCCAGAACGCCGTTAACCGACGAGGTAATTAAATAGCGCTCTATGCCCATATCTTCCAGGCGAATAATGGCGCCAGCGGCAGTGTTGGTATGCAGGGTGGATAACACCAGGTGGCCAGTCAAGGCCGACTGCACGGCAATTTGCGCGGTTTCGCCATCGCGCATTTCGCCAATCATAATGATGTCCGGATCTTGACGCAAAATAGCGCGCAAAGAGCGGGCAAAGGTTAAATCGATTTGCGACTGCACTTGTATCTGATTAACGCCATCAAGCTGGTACTCTACCGGGTCTTCCACGGTGATGATTTTCAGCTCCGAGGCATCCAGAGTAGCCAACGAGGCATAAAGCGTGGTGGTTTTACCGGAGCCGGTAGGCCCGGTAACCAGCAAAACACCATGGGGCTTGGCCAGCAGCTCTTTATAACGCGCCAGGGTGTCGGCAGCAAACCCCATGCTCTCCAGGCTTAGTTGAATACTCTCGCGGTCTAGCACCCGCATAACAATACTCTCGCCATGCACAGTGGGAATAGTAGATACCCGCAAGTCCAGCTCGTGGCCTTTAACCCGGGTCATAATACGTCCATCTTGCGGCAGGCGTCGCTCGGCAATGTTCATATGGCTGAGCAGTTTAATACGCGAGGCAATGGCCGGGGCCAAATTCAGCGCCGGGGCATCGGGCATATCTTCAATCACACCGTCTACCCGGTAACGCAAATGCAGTTTATCGTCAAAGGGTTCGATATGAATATCCGAAGCGCCCATGTCCAGCGCCCGGTGGATAATTTGATTCACCAGACGAATCACCGGTGCCTCGCTGGCGAGGTCTTTTAAATGCTCAACAAACTCACTGTCGTCGGCGGCGCCATCAAAAGCACTGACTTCTGACTCTTCCGCTTCTGCTTCGTTGACCACCCGACGCGCCAGAGCGGCGTTGATATCAGCATCCAACCCCAAATGCAATACCACAGGGCCGGCAACAGCCATTTGCAGGGCTTTTTGTACAAAGGCATCTTGCGGTATTGTGGCGGCAAATTCTGGCCGCTCGCCGGCAGTGATCGGCACAATATTATTGGCCGACATAAAAGACTCAGCCACGCCTTCGATCACTATCGGCTCGGCGGGGTAATCGGCCGCTTGCAGCAACCTAAACCCAAGCTGCTCGGACAAAGTTACGGCCACATCTAACTCTGAAACCAATCCGAGCTTAACCAATACCTGGCCAAAATAGCCACCCATTTCCGCCTGCGCTAGAAGCGCCCGCTCCACATCACGTGCGGAGAGCTTGTTACTGTGTACCAGAATTTCGCCAAGTTTCACAAGTTTAGCTCAGTTACTCGGAGGTTAATTGGTCGATCACAATAGGCGGCAAGCCATACTGCTTTCTGAAAGCATTAATAACCTCCATATCATAATCAGCAGTCAGTGTATCGCCGCGCAAACGCCCCAACATAAAGCTGGTTGTTTCGCTGGCCACCTTGTGCTTTAAGTCATCAATGAGTTGCCTCTTAACGCGCTCAAAAGATTGGCGCTGCGCCTCAAATTTTTTGTTTAACTTGATGATATGGTAGCCAAAAGTGCTCAGTACCGGCTCACTGATACTGCCGGGTTCTGTCAGAGCAAAAGCGGCGGATGCAAATTCGGGAACCAATTTGCGCGATTCAACAACCCCAAGTTCACCGCCGTTTGTAGCCGCCGAGGGATCTTCAGAATACTCACGGGCCAGTGCATTAAAATCTTCCCCGGCAAGGGCGCGCCGATGAAGCTCTTTAATTAACTCCAGCGCTTCTTCCTCACCACGCTCTTCAGTATTAATCAAAATGTGGGCAACATCTACCCTGGGTTGGCGCGTATATCGGTCAGGTTCAGCGATATAGACCTCTCGGGCATAAGCCTCCCACTCCATTTCTGCGTGGGCCTGTTGAATTTCATTGCGCTGATAGGCCGATGCCAACCAACTGTCTTGCTGGTAATCTTTTTGCCAGGCCAATTGCGCGGCATCCGGCCCCACCTGTTTTTCTTTTGCTCTGGCGGCCAAGGCGCGCATCATCATTATATTACGGGTAAAAATTTCTATATTACCGGGTTTACCCAGTACCTCCGCGGGGTCTTCTTCCGGCACCTGGAAGGCTACATAGCGCTCAAGATCTTCCGTGGTAACAGTAACATCACCCCAACGCACAACAACCGGTGACTCGGCAGCCACGGCATTAATGCCACTCATACATAAAACACATGCAAGCATAAACCGAATTTTCAACAAAATGACTCTCCTGAACATTTCAAAACAACATCAAACAGAGGGAGATAGACAACCTAAAAAACCATGCAGTTCCGTGAGGCGATCAGAGAGGGAAGAATAGAGCAAAGCCCTACGCATTACCAGCCACACAAAAAAGAAGTGGCGCCAGCTTGCACTGGCGCCACATGGGCCTAAATGGCGTTAATATTCAATACCTTAGACTACTTATGTCTTACCGCCAGCCACCAGTGTGGTTCATTAAGACATCACAGCCTAACGAATTTCTGCACTGGGTTGACCCTTCTGGGTAGGCAACATTGAGATAATACTGCCTGCCTGCGACCATAGGACAGGTCGGCCCACCAGAACCAGCTCTCCACATAATTCTCACGGTATTCACGCCCTGCACATCACACCGCGATATCGGTAAGAGTGGTTCTCCTCCTGCGCAATCAGATATCCACATGCGCCTAACATGGGAGGATGTAGATGTTGTTACAGCCATATCTATGGTCCCGTTTGTGCCTGCTGGCACCTTTATGGGATGAGTTAGAATAGTGGGAGCAGGAGGCACCTTCATAGTAAGTGATGGCGTATTACTACCAAAGCTGGACATGGCACTGGAGTTAGAGATTTGAACATGTGGCGAGCAACTATCACCTGGTGTTGGTGTTGGTGTTGGTGTTGGTGTTGGTGTTGGTGTTGGTGTTGGTGTTGGTGTTGGTGTTGGTGTTGGTGTTGGAACCACACCGCCACCGGTGCCCACACAAACACCACCTTCTAATTCGGTATTTTCGCCGCAATAATTCTGCGGATTCACGGGATTAGCCTGACACACACCATTAACCTCAGAAGTGCCAGAGCCGCAATAATCAGCAACAGTCACAGGCAAGGCCACGCACTCTGAGCCTATCATTTCCGTAGTTTGTGGGTCACATGTCAGCGCATCAGCGGGCGCGCCCAATACACCATTTAGAGTAATGCCAGAGGTGCCATCAACATTGAGGTTATCTGCTTCATACGTCAAAGAACCGTTTGTTTGGCCCTGTCCGTTTGTAAAGTTAATTACCACATCCACAGCAGCAGCAGGGAGCGCAATACAGGCCCCCATGGCAAGTGCCAGTTTTTTTAAGTTTTTCATACCACCCTCACTACAAAGTTTACGAATTCTTGCTGTCATTTTATTGCCGCTTTTCGCGGCTTTTGACCTATTCTATTGGCTACCTGCATAGGCTGCGCCAATATTGCGCATCAAAGCCTTTTGATGTATTTATTATATGCAGAGCTCGTCTAATTACTACTACCATTAAGCGCTTTTTGCCACCGCTTGTCAAATTTGCGTACAAAGTCTTACATGTAAGTGCTCACTTTTATGTTTTTGCTTATATAGCCTGGGCCGGCCAGCCTATTACTTAACAGGCAAAAAAAAACGCGGCCCTGAGGCCGCGTTTTTTAAGGGTCTAACAGCTAGCTGTATTAGTCGGACTCGACAATACGGGTGTACTTGTGCTCTACCAACCATGCGTAGTTAGCCAAAGTACCACCTTCCATGCTGCCGTTGATAAACTTCTGCACAGCAAAACCGGTCAAAGGCAAGCCATAGTAGTTGTAAGTATCGCCAGACAGAACACGATCGTTACCATCGCCATCTACGGTAAAGTCGATACGCGCCCAACCGTTAGGGAAGTTTACATCGGGAATACCGTAGTAAACGCGGTCAGATGCATGCAGCGCACTGCCTTCGCCGAAGCCCAGAACGTTAACTTCTTTACAGATTTCCAGATCTTCAGAAGTGCTCTCTGGAGGACGTGGAGAGAAGTCGATATCGCCAGTCAGCTCTTGAACAGCTTCTTCACGGTCCCACATAGACAGAGTCAGGAACTCACAAGCTTCGCTGGTCCACAGTGAAGTGAAAGGAGCAGTTACTGTCTCGCCATTTACATAGACTTGC
>DATBNH010000433.1:0-1549 GCA_036554405.1 Cellvibrionaceae bacterium
GCTGAGGCCTGGCAATTATTAACCATACGGCGACCAAGCCGGTAAACAAAAACAGCGGCAACAACATTAACCAGGCCGAGCCATAGCGCTGCTTAATGCCTGGGTCATCAAGATTGCCCACCACTTCTTTTTTGGCCAGAGTGAATATTTTGTTGTTTGCCAAGTGTTGATTGTGTCCATAAAGGCCAATCAGTATACGCTCGCATAAAATATTGATACGTCTCGGAATGCCGCCACTGAAACTGTGTATTTTTTTTACAATGGCGGGCGTAAAGGGATTTTTTTCAGCATTGAGCCCGGCCACCTGTAAGCGATGGGCAATGTAAGCACGTGTTTCGGCAAGCCCCAGTGGCGACAGATGAAAGCGCGCGGTAATACGCTGTGCCAACTGCCTTAACCGCGGCTGCGACAACAGTGTATTGAGCTCAGGCTGCCCCACCAGTATGATTTGTAATAATTTTTGGGTATTGGTTTCAAGGTTGGTTAGTAGACGAACCTGTTCCAGCACCTCGGCAGACAGCAGCTGTGCCTCGTCGATTAACAATACCGTGTTACGACCACGAGCATGATTGTTGAGCAAAAAGCTGTGCAATCTGTCTGTCAGGTATTTAACCGAACTCTGGCCTTTATCGTACTCAACCTGTAGCTCATCACAAATCATGCCCAAAATTTCGGGCACACTGGCCATAGGGTTAAACACCATAGCAATATCGGTTTGCTCGGGCAGTTGCTCCAACAACGAGCGAATAATCGTGGTTTTACCCGTGCCCACCTCGCCGGTAAGCAGCACAAAGCCCCCGCCCTGAACGCCATACAGCAGATGCGCCAGAGCCTCTTTATGCTGGCCGCTCATGTACAGATAGCGCGGATTGACGGCAATCGAAAAAGCCGATTCGGACAAACCAAAATACTGGTGATACATAGCGCGCTAACCCTGCTTTGATCATCAAAGTGCAAACAGGATCATAACGTGAATACCACGACCAGTGCCAATTTATCGGCACTGCCTGTGCCCGCGAAGCGCTTTGCCCCTATGCGGGCCAAGGATGGTCTTAGTGCAGATTAAATCGTTACAGCAAATATAGCTGGGTAGAACATGGCATGAACGCTCATCTCGCCGTTCATCCTGTACAAAAAAGCCCCTCAGCCAGCGGCTGAGGGGCGCAGAGTAATACCTACTCGCTACTACTACAGACTATTTCTGACAGTTGAGCGTGGCAGTATCGGCTTTGAACTTCTCCAGCCTGACATTGGCAAATGTCAGGTCCAACTCGCCGGTGGTATATATTTGAAATGGACGCAACACCTGGGTAATAAACTCCTCTTGGGGCTGCTGCACACCAAAGTTGGCACCCGCCGCCGGGAAGCAGTTGAGATCGACAGAGATGGACTGCCAGCCCTTGCCTGCCATATGATCACGCATGCCTTCAGTCACATCAATATCCGAGGCGCAGTAAGAGCCACATCCAAGGCGTAAGTAGGTCGTCTCTGTAGGGGCTTGGTCGACTTTCATATCAAACATCAATGCCGCCTTGTCGGCCACATAGCC
>DATBNH010000487.1:0-3685 GCA_036554405.1 Cellvibrionaceae bacterium
CGGCAATACCAGAGATAACCGCCACCGCCAAATCCAGCAACGTGGGTTTTAATCGTGCACCAATTTCGCTGTTGATATACTCCAGCGGTGTAATCATCGCCAGCAGCATGGCACAGAAGATAGCCAAACCAATACCAATGGCGAGCGCACGTCCGCTGTCGCCAATCAGACGCTCGTCTTGACGTAACAAACCCATAGCCATGGAAATTATCGGTGCCATTAACGGCGCCAGAATCATAGCGCCAATAATCACGGGGGCGGAATTGGCAAATAAACCCACGGTAGCCAGCAGTGTAGACAGCACCATTAAGGTTAAATAGATTTCTGAGGTTTTGGCGTTTTCGCGCAACATTAAAAACAAGTCGCGAAACTCTTCGGTAGCCGCGTGATGAATCCAGGGCATGGCATAGCTGATCAATGCGGTACGCGCCTCGCCGATGGGTAAGGCCTGCACCTTAAACACTTCCTTGTCTGATTTATGGTGATCCTGTGCAAAACTGAGATGCCTGCCGGGCAACAATTGCAAGGCTTCTGATTCTGCCCTGAGCACCAATCGCTCCTCACGATGATTAATACCATCGAGGGTATAGGGGACGGGTTTGGTACTGGTGATAGTGATGCATGCACTTTTCACATGACCCACAAACGGCGGCAAACGGTTCGAGCTGCGCGCCGGTAAAAACACCGAAGTGATTAAAAACCCCAGCAATTCAAACACACTGCGCGGAGCCAGAATCAGCGCGTGTAACATACCATCGCTGGCACTGGAGTCATCGAGAATACGGCGCGATAAGGGTGAGCTGCGCCCGTGTTCCACCGCCACTATGCCCAGCGCTGCGGTGTCGATACTTTTATCTTTTTGGGTGCTGACCCGAAACGGATGCAAAGTGAGGTGCATAAGGTTGGGAATCAGACCAAGCAGACGTTTGAGTCGCATCCATAGGTTATCGCCCGCTACCCGTGCCGGTTTAAGGCTATAGGTATCGCCAATGACCACCGAATTAAACACCGGTTCATCATTGCAGTAAAGCACGTCCACCGCCACCGGATTTAGCTGACCAATAAAATCTTCCAGCGCATGCTCAAGCCGGTTGGCCACACCAAAACCGAGGCGTGCCTGCACCAAACCCGGATGTGGCAGTAACCCCAGCTGCCAGCGCTGATTAAGTGCATGGGACAATACTGTTTTGAGCGCGCCATCGGATAGCCAACAGGCAATGCGACTATCGGCGGGAATATCAGGCGCTTCGCCGCCTTCATCCAGTGCGATCAATACCGGGGCGTGATCAGCTAATAGCGGTAGCAAGCGCGATTCAACCTCCTCGCGCTCGTCAACTTCAAACAACACATATAACGGTGGGTGCACTGACAAGCTCCATTTCAGCAGGGTTACCCAGCATTATAGAGTAGATTGGCAATACTAATTTGCGGTTAGACCGACCGCTGTTGTTGCCGGCTCTGCAACTGCCAGGCCCAGGCAAAAAACAGCAGCCCGGCCACCGCCGTTGCCGCGCCCACGTAACCGGTGGCACTCCAGCCAAATCCGGCAGAAATGGCGAGCCCACCCAGCATAGGACCAATGGCATTGGCGGTGTTGAAGGCGGCATGGTGTGACGCGGCGGCCAGAGTCTGGGCACCAGTGGCCACATCCATTAAATGGGTTTGCAGCGGTGGAGAGACTGCCGCCACAGTTCCCACACAAAAGGTTACCAGCAAAATACTCCACAGCGCCGAGGTAGCTGAGGGGAAAAGTAAAAACACCAGCAAGCTCCACAGCAAAACCCCACCGACGGCTTTAAATTGAAAGCGATCAAACAACCAACCGCCGGCGAGATTACCCAAAAAACAACCGGCACCAAATACCGCCATAGCCACAGGAATCCAGCCCTGCCCTACATTGGTAACATTTAATAGCGTCGAGGCCAGATAACTGAACACACAAAAAACACCGGCAAACCCGGTGGCACCAATCATTAACGCCAACCATACCTGGGGCCGGTTAAAGGCTCGCATCTCCACCATGGGCTTATTGCGTAGCTGATGACGATCTAAGGGCAGATACATCACAATCAGCACCACAGTGAGAAGGGACAAGACGGCCACCAAGGCAAAGGCGAACCGCCAACTAACCTCCTGGCCGAGCCAAGTGGCCAGTGGATTACCAATCAGTATCGCCAGGGTCAGGCCAATCATCACCCGACTCACCGCCTTACCTCTGTCGCCCGGTGGCGACAGGTTAGCCACCACCAGTGCCGCCACACCAAAATAGGTGCCGTGAGGCAAGCCGGCAATAAAGCGGTATACCAGCAGCGATTGATAGCCGGGAGCTAGCGCACTGGCAATGTTTGCCAAAATGTAAAAACACATTAGCCCGATTAACAAATGTCGCCAGAACAGGCGCGCGCCAATAATAGCTAATAGCGGCGCCCCCACCACCACCCCCAAAGCATAGGCACTGATTACATGGCCCACCTGCGGCTCGCTAACGGCTAGCCCTTCGGCAATACCGGGCATTAATCCCATAGCGGCAAACTCCCCGGTGCCAATGGCAAAACCACCCACAGCCAAGGCGATTTCAATCAACCACAAGCGAGCTTTGGTCAGTTTGGGAGTTTGCGGGGCAATAGTAGAGGCCATGAAATGTCCGTAAGCGCTTGTGGGTAACAGCCAAAACGCCAGCTTTAACGAATAAGCGGCAGGCAATAGTGATTTTTAGGAGATATGGTGCTGAAAAGGACGGCATTGTACAGCAAACATGGCCACAGTCAGTCATAATGAATGTGGGGTTTTGCAAAGCAAAAGTACTCAAAACGAATTGCTTATACCCTATTGTTACTTCACTTATGGTTAAAATGACTCTATGGTATTTAAGGTTGCTTAAAAAACACCAACAGGACAACTGCATGGCTGGTGGCATTACACTGGAAAAAATACTGGGCACATTAATCGTGCTGACCGTCGTCGCCGTCATTGCCGAGCGCCCTCTATTGGAAACCGGTTTTACACTGGATCCCAGCAACAGCTTCATAGCCCTGTATGATGACGGTAATGAGCAGGGAGACAGCTCGTCAGCAATTATCGATGCAGAGGCTATTAGTTGGCGATGCCAAATAGGGACAAGCCACAACTTCCCTCATTGTGGTTTAGAGCTGATTCTAGACCCCGAGCGTCAACGCGGTCTGAATCTTAGCAAAGTCGATAGGGTACGATTATGGTTAGACTATGACGGGCCCACCGAGACTTTGCGTTTTTATCTGCGCAATTTTGACCCGGTCTACAGTGATCCTGCGCGAAATGACAGCACCAAGTATAATCAGGTGGAGTTTAGCGCTGACATTACCCGTCAGCCCGGTCCAGTTGAATTCTCTATTAACGACTTTTTCGTGGCCAACTGGTGGTTCCAGCGCTTTCGAATTGCCCCGGAGCTGGCTCATCCACAGTTCGATAATATAGTGGTTATTGAAGTACAAACCGGTGTTCGCGGAATAGCGGGCGAACACAATTTCACCTTGCAAAAAATAGAATTTATTGGGCAGCGCTTGACCAGCGAGCAGTGGTATCAAATTATTATAGGTGTTTGGCTGGCTGCCGCCTTGTTACTGTTAACCGTGCGGGTGGCATCACTCAAACGTGAGCTGATTAGCAAAAGCCTGCGCGAGCGTGAGCTCACCGAAATTAACTCTCA
>DATBNH010000455.1:0-3675 GCA_036554405.1 Cellvibrionaceae bacterium
GAGGTGCGCATTATACGCATCAACTTTCGTTTGTAAACCCTTAATTTAACAAGACTTTTACAAACTCCAAAACCCGACTACAAACCCTCAGGTCTCGCTCTTTCTCCCTGAAAGAGCGGCGCATTATACGCATCAATCCCAGCCGCGCAAGCGGTTTTTGCAAAGTTATGGATAAAGCGGTTAATTCTTTTTGCGGTCGGACAATTTACACCCAATTGGTGCAATTTTAAAAACAAAAAAGGCGGCCTTCGCCGCCCTTCGTACTAATATATGACCCGCCCTCAAGAATCTTTTTTACTACTCTCAGTTTTAGCACGAGCCCTTGAGGCAGGCTTTTTAGCACCGCCCTCCCCATCGGTTGCAACCTGCGGTTCGATAGTCTGACCGTTACCACGCGCCCGCCAACGGGCCTGTAAGTCGCCTTTGTGCTGCCACAGCCAGAGCAGCGGGCCAGAAACAGCATAAGTACTGGCCATGGCCAGTAATATTTTAGCCGGGTCAATGGACACCACCACAAAAACCAGTACCACCACTAACATACCCACAAAGGGTACACGGCCGCGCAAATCGATATTTTTAAAACTGGTATAACTAAAATTGGAAACCATCAGCAAGCCCGTTAAGGCCGTGACGAACATGGCAAATACAGCCAGCGGGGTCTCAACCTCTACATCCTTGCCCACCCAGACCATAGCGGCAATGAGTGCGGCAGCAGGCGGGCTGGCCAAACCTACAAAATGACCCTTGTCCACCGTGCCTATTTGGGTGTTGAACCGCGCCAGGCGCAACGCAGCGCAGGCTGCAAAGCCAAAGGCAGCAGCCCAGCCGAGTTCATTCAAGTCAGCCAACCCCCAACTGAAAACCACCAATGCCGGCGCCAGCCCGAATGAAACCATGTCTGACAAGCTGTCATATTGTTCGCCAAAGGCACTGGATGTATTGGTAATACGAGCTACCCTACCATCCAGCCCGTCAAATGCCATGGCGACAAATATAGCTATAGCCGCCGCCTCAAAATTGGCGTTCATAGCGGAAATAATGGCGTAGAAACCGCTGAATAGAGCCGCTGTGGTAAACAGATTAGGCAGAAGGTAGACGCCACGATGGCGCACCTTGCGGTCACCTTCCTGCACTTCCTCGATATGCTCATCAAAAGGCAAGAAGCTTTTCTCGCTCTCCTGCGGCTTTTTTTTGTCTGATTGCTCGGTCATTCCAGCAGGTCTCCCATCGGTAAAGCATGTCAAAATTCAGACCTGTCCTCACAGGTAATTAGCCATAGCCTAACACAGACGACGAATACTGTGACCCAGATACGACAAGCCCCTGCGTAAAGCAGGGGCTTGTGGGATTACATCACCAAGCGGTCGATTAGTTTTTGGCTTTATCGATAATCTTGTTGGCTTGAATCCAGGGCATCATGGCACGCAACTTTTCACCCACCTGCTCAATCGGGTGCGCAGCATTGTTGCGACGGTAAGCGGTCATGGATGGGTAGTTAGTCGCACCTTCACTGATAAACATTTTGGCGTACTCACCGTTTTGAATGCGCTTCAGCGCATTGCGCATGGCGGCACGTGATTCTTCGTTAATCACCTCGGGGCCGGTCACATACTCGCCGTACTCGGCATTGTTGGAGATAGAGTAGTTCATGTTGGCAATGCCGCCCTCGTACATCAGGTCAACAATCAACTTAAGCTCGTGCAGACACTCAAAGTAGGCCATTTCCGGCGCATAACCCGCTTCGGTCAGCGTTTCAAAGCCCATTTTCACCAGCTCTACAGCACCGCCACACAATACTGCCTGTTCGCCGAACAAATCAGTTTCAGTCTCGTCTTTAAAAGTGGTTTCGATAATACCGGTACGACCGCCACCCACACCACAGGCGTAAGACAGGGCAACATCTTTGGCTTTACCGGAGGCATCTTGATAGATCGCAATCAGATCGGGAATACCGCCACCTTTAACAAACTCAGAGCGCACAGTGTGGCCTGGCGCCTTGGGAGCCACCATGATTACGTCCAAATCTTTACGCGGTACAACCTGATTGTAGTGAATAGCAAAGCCGTGGGCGAAGGCCAAAGTGGCGCCCTGCTTCAGATTGGGCTCAATTTCATCGCGGTACAATTGTGCCTGGAACTCATCCGGCGTCAACAGCATGACCACATCAGCACCGGCAACGGCTTCTGGCACTTCGCTAACATTCAGGCCATGGGCCTCGGCCTTGGCGACAGAAGAAGAGCCCTTACGCAGGCCCACAGTAACTTTAACGCCAGACTCATTCAGGTTGCAGGCGTGCGCGTGACCCTGTGAGCCGTAACCGATGATGGCAACTTTCTTGCCCTGGATAATAGAAAGATCACAGTCTTTATCGTAATAAACCTTCATGTTCAAACTCCTGCGGTAGCAGCATTGTGGATAGGTGGATACGGCCAAAGGGCCGAGATACTTGCGAAAGGGCGCAGTTTAGTGAAAAATCCACGTAACGTAAAATGATATATACGCAATTTATTATTGCAATATTTGCATTGCGAGGGAATGTCCATGGATACAGAAAAACTCAGGCTCTTTATAACCCTGGCCAATAGCGCCCATTTTGGTCGCGCGGCAACAGCGTCCCATGTCAGCCCCTCCACCGTCAGTCGCAACCTCAAACAACTGGAAGACGAGATAGGCGCGCCGTTGATGATTCGCGATAATCGCTCAGTCACACTCACTTCTGAAGGTGAACAATTTCTGGCCTTTGCGCGGGAGACACTGCAGCACTGGGAGACCTTTCAGGAGACTCTATTAAGCGGCGCTTCAGACCTTAAGGGTCAACTGAGCATTTATTGCTCGGTGACTGCCAGCTACAGCTTCCTATATGACATCCTGCGCGAGTTCCGCCAGCGCCAGCCCGGCATTGCCATAAAGTTACACACCGGCGACCCGGCTCAGGCTATTGAGCGAGTTATAGCGGGGCTCGAGGATATTGCCATTGCTGCCCGGCCCGATAAATTACCTGCGGGCGTAGACTTCAAAACTATCGCCAGCTCGCCACTGGTATTTATTGGCCCCATCGACAAACGCTTGCTGCATGCCGATCAGCCACTACAAGTCAATTGGCAACATTTACCAATGATCATTTCCGAAGAAGGGTTGGCACGGGAGCGCTTTAGCCTTTGGTGCCAGCAGCGCAAACTCACCCCCAGTATTTATGCCGAAGTTAAAGGTAATGAAGCCATTGTGAGCATGGTCAGCTTGGGATTTGGCATTGGCTTGGTGCCTAAAATCGTACTGGAAAACAGCCCACTGGCCAATCAAGTAGAGCTGCTGGCGGAACAGCCCGATCTCGGCCCATTTGAAACCGGCTTTTGCGTTTTACAAAAGCGCCTGAAAAGCCCGCTGGTGGCCGCGCTCTGGCAACAAGTCACCCAAGGTGGCGCAAAATAAAAAAAACGCCCACAAAAAAGCCCCGGCAAGCCGAGGCCAATAGATCATGCATTGTAACAAATTTCTAGAAGTTGGCGGGTACTGAAGTTTCCTGCAAACCTCCTTTACCGTGAACGATTTGTTCACCGCGTTCAGTCAAATCCACACTGGTATCTTCGGAGTAGGACATATCCAGTACGGACATCTCTTCAGTATTACCAATCCATGACCAAGCCAACCAACCATAGGGCTTGGAGCGCATTTCAA
>DATBNH010000462.1:0-13113 GCA_036554405.1 Cellvibrionaceae bacterium
CTTGGCGCAGGTGCAATTGGCGTTTCCCGGGTTTGAGGTAATTGGTGTTGACTGCCTGCCTTTGATTGAACAGCATGGCAGCTTACATTGTGTGACCATGCAGTTGCCTGAAGGAGTGATTGTTTAATGAGTGTGTTACAAGTGGGATTAGTGCAGCACAGCTGCAGCGCCGACCTGGCGGCCAATATGCAAAAATCCCTTAGCGGTATTCGCGCTGCCGCCGAGCAGGGCGCCCAGTTAGTTGTGCTGCAGGAGCTACACCGGGGTTTGTATTTTTGTCAGCAAGAAGACGTAGACGCTTTTGATATGGCCGAAACTATCCCTGGGCCCAGCACCGATGTTTTGGCAGAACTGGCGCGTGAGTTGAAGATCGTCATAGTGGCCTCTTTGTTCGAAAAGCGTGCCACCGGCTTGTATCACAATACCGCCGTGGTGCTGGAGCGTGATGGTACTATCGCCGGTAAATACCGCAAAATGCATATCCCCGATGACCCGGGTTTTTACGAAAAATTTTATTTTACCCCGGGAGATCTGGGTTTTGAGCCTATCCACACTTCTATCGGCACCTTGGGTGTGCTGGTTTGCTGGGACCAGTGGTTCCCTGAGGCGGCGCGATTGATGGCCATGAAAGGCGCCGAGGTTTTAATTTACCCCACCGCCATTGGCTGGTGCCCGGATGACGACAGCGCCGAGCAAGAGCGTCAGCGCACTGCCTGGGTGACTATCCAGCGCGCGCATGCGGTGGCCAACGGCGTGCCGGTGATCAGTGTTAACCGTATTGGCCACGAGACCGACTCCGGTGGAGGTAGTGGCATTGATTTCTGGGGCACCAGTTTTGTTGCTGGGCCTCAGGGGGAGATACTGGGCGAGACCGGCGCAGAAGAACAGGTACTGGTGGTGCCGGTTGATCTGGCGCGCTCGGAGTCGGTGCGTCGGATTTGGCCGTTTTTACGCGATCGCCGTATTGATCACTACCAGGATTTGCTAAAACTGTACCGCGATTGATGGTCTTTCACCGGGGGAGTTAATTTGAGCCAGAAAACCACGTCTACGATCCTGCCCGCTTGTCCGGTCAGTGAGCCTTCCTGTGTGGTTATTGACGAGTTGGCCCAGTTGCGAGACCATCTTCAACAACTGGAAAAAGAGGCGCTGACCGACGCCCTCACCGGGCTGTTCAATTATCGTCATTTCGAGCAGATGCTGGCCCAGGAAATGGAGCGTGTGCGCCGGTCACATCAGCCCTTGGCGCTACTGTTGGCGGATATCGATCATTTTAAGCGCTTTAATGATTTGCACGGGCACGATCAGGGCAATGTAGCCCTGATACAAGTGGCCCAACTGATTATGGCAGAGATTCGCCAACTGGATATTGCCTGTCGTTTTGGTGGCGAGGAGTTTGTCATTCTGTTGCCCGCCACCGATATTGCCCAGGCGCTGGCGGTGGCCGAGCGGATACGCTGTCGAATTGAAAGGCATGGCGAAAAGCTTGCCGAGAACTTGACAGTCAGTATCGGCATAGCCGTATACACACCGACAATGAATGCTACCGGGCGCGAGTTTCTGGTCAGTGCCGACAAGATGCTCTACGCTGCCAAGCATCAAGGCCGCAACCGCGTAGTGGGTCCCCAGTTGGATCCGCCACTGGCTAGCCATTTTGTAACTGCAGAAGAAAAAGGCGCCCTGTATGGCGCGTCTGATACTGATGCCACCGAATAACGACCAGGAGACTGATATGGGATTTCCCTCAACGGGCAAGCTCGCCCCGGCATTTAGCCTGCACGATCAAAACGGTAACAAAGTTGCGCTTAAGGATTTTCGCGGTAAGTCTAATGTAGTGGTGTATTTTTATCCCAAAGCCATGACTCCCGGTTGCACTGTGCAGGCGTGTGGTTTGCGCGATACCGCCACCGAATATAAGGCGCTGGATACAGTGACTCTGGGTATTAGTCCCGATCCTGTAGCAAAGTTGGCCAAATTCGATGAGAAATACTCGCTCGATTTTCCCTTGTTATCCGACGAGGACCATCTGGTGGCAGAAAAATACGGTGTTTGGGGGCTCAAGAAATTTATGGGTCGCGAGTTTATGGGGATTTTACGCACCACCTTTATTATTGATAAAGACGGTAAGCTTCAGAATGTAATGGACAAGGTAAAGACCAAGAGCCATGATCAAGACGTATTGAGCTGGATTAAGGAGAATCTGTAAGTAAACTCAACGCCAAGCAGGCCCTGCTCACAACTGTGATCAGCTCCATACTATTGAGACAAAATACACAACACTGCTGATATATCCGCCAGATGGTCTATAATGTATTGAATACAATGCTTATTGCTGTTTATATAAACTAGTTATAACGGCAGGTTGTAACCGGTTGGTTTTTAGGGCGTTAGTGTTTTAAGCTGCCCGCTAAAGTGATTGTCAGGTGAATGGCCGACCTCTATAGTCAAGCATATATGGTTAAACAAGGCCCAGGGTTCAAGGAGTAGCTCATGATTCAGTTACAAAGGCTTAGTGCCGCCAACGAACAAACAGATGGTTTTGCTACGCCCAGCATTCGTACATACCACGAATATCTGGTATTGGCGCGGCTGCCAGAAGTTGATGGTGTATCGGCCAGGGTGCTTGAGGTGTTGGAGCGCAGGGTAGGGCATGAGCCTCTTGCTATTGAACATATTGCCAGTGACCTAAACCTTTCCAAGCGCACTTTGCAGCGTCGCCTGCAGCAGCAGGACGCCAGTTTCGCTCAACTGCGTGACAGCCTGCGTTTTCATTACGCCATCAAATTTCTGATTGACCAGCATATGAGTGTAGATTCGGTCTCTGGGGCGTTGGATTTTTCTGATCGCACCAGTTTTACCAACGCCTTCAAGCGCTGGACCAACCTCTCCCCCAGCGTGTTCCGCAAGCTTTTCCGCGATTATGCTTAATCGGCCAACATAAAAAACACCCGGTAAAGCGGGTGTTTTTTTGGGTTTAAGCCCTCAATCCAGATGCGGATCTGGGCCTTTGGGTGCCTCAATAAGTCCAGCTTAAGCGTGCACCCACCGTTCTCGGTTTGCCCCACACGGCATAACCCCAGTCAGGGCCGAGCGTATTCTGATAGGTAAAATACTCCTCATCAAACAGGTTGTTGGCAAAAACGCCCACCGACAAGCGTTGATCGGGCGAATGCCAACTTATTTTAGCGTTGGCAATGCCATAGGCATCGTGTTGCGCGTAGGGGTCGTTTTCAATTTGCAGATGATGATCGGCCTGCCAGGCATAATCGCCCTGTAACACCACTTCGCTGCCGTTGCCGAGCCCCAAATAGTAGCGAGCAACAAGATTGTAGGTAAACTCGGGCGCTGAGGGCAGCTCGTTGCCATCCAGGGTGTATTCATCTCCGGCTACCAGAAAGATTTGCTCGGAGGTGAACTCGGTATTGAGCCAGCCGGCACCGGCGATCAACTCGAAATTGTCAGTGAGCTGTGCGGTAACCTCCACCTCGGCGCCGTGACCTGTCACATCGCCGGCATTAGTCACGACGCTACCCTCGGCGACAGTGAGAAATACCTGAGCTTGATAATTTTTAACCTCATAGGTAAAAGCGGCGGCATTGATGCGTAGGCGCTCGTTGGCTAGTGAGGTTTTATAGCCCACTTCAACGTTGACAATATCTTCCGAGCCCACCGGCAGGGTGGCCTCGGCCGAGGCATTGTAACTGCCGGAAAACCCGCCACTTTTAAAGCCGGTAGAGACGCTGGCATAAGCCAGTGTGCCCGGCGCCGGGCGCCAGTCGAGTCCGAGTTTACCGGTCAGCGCGTCATCGGTAAGCTCGCCTGTGGCAATAATCGGTTCGCCGTAAAAACTCGGCCCTGAGTCCTGATCGAAACTGCGTTGTTCGTCGGTGTAGCGCAGCCCCGCAATCAGGGTCAGCTGTTGGGCGAGATCAAATTCTACTTGGCCAAAAACGGCCCAGGATTGCGAGTCGAGTTTGACATCCTCAAGGTGCCATAAACCATCAGCGGTGGTGGGTGCCTCGGTGAGTAGATCGCGCTGGTCGTCATAGTAATAAACACCGGCCACCCATTTTAAGCGGTTGCCGGCGCCGTCAAGGCGAATTTCCTGGGTCAGCTGCTCGGCGATGGCGGTGTACTGCTCGTCAAACCAGATAACTTCGGTGCCGTCACCGTCATCCTGTAAAAACTTGTCCAGCTCTTCATAGGCGGTGACCGAGGTTAGATTAAAATGCTCAAAATTCCACGTCAGGTGTGCCGAAGCGCCAAAGGTGTCGATCTGGGTAGCTAGACCATTGCTTGCACCCGAGGCCACATGGCGCGGATTGAACTGACCATCTACCGCTTCAGCGCCGGTCATGTCAAATGTGTTGCTGGTACACAGTCCACTCTGGATACGGTCGGTAGCACAGGTGGCGGCGCCTTCCTCGGCCGCTTCCAGGTAGCCCATATGGGCAAAGCCTACGGACTGCTGGTCGGCCTCACTGCCGTGGACATTAAGCAGTAGTTCGCCATCCTGGCCAAGATCAAACGCCAGCTGGGCGCGGTAACCGAAATTATCGGTATCGTTGAGTTTCTCACCACTGACTGTATTGGTTTGCCAACCATCGTTGGCGGTGGACTTGACTGCCAAACGGCCGCGAATGCCCTCTTTTAAAGGGCCGCTGACCATGCCCTCGAGCACTAGCGCGGAGAAGCTGCCATAGCTGATACTTGCAGCCGCGTCAAAAGTCTCGGTGGGTTTGCGCGAAACATAGTGCACCAGGCCGCCGGTGGTATTGCGACCATACAGAGTACCCTGAGGGCCACGCAACACTTCTACGCGTTCCAGATCAAACAGTTGTATAGCCGAGCCCGCTGGATTACCACGATAGACATCGTCTACATATATAGCCACAGGTGATTCCCATGAGTCGGAAAAATTTACCAGACTGATGCCGCGTAAACTCACAGATGGGCTGGATGCCTCACCAAAAATGGCAAAAAAGTTCATATTGGGCACTTGCTGGGTAATATCCAGCCCCTCCTCAAAGCCCATTTTTTCAATGGCATCGCCGGAAAAGGCGCTAACTGCCACCGATACATCTTGCATGGATTGTTCGCGTTTTTGCGCGGTAATCAAGAGCTCTTCAATCACCGATTGGCGACTGCCCTGAGCGCTAACCGGCACCGCTGCCAGCAAAGCGGCAATGGTTGAAGGCAGTAGCAGACGGTTAACGATAAGTGAATGTGACTTAGTGTGGCTGGATGGTAAGCCTGAAATAGCATGCATGCTGTTCTCCCTGTTTTCCTTTTTTATGAAAGATGTTAGTGCAGATGAGCCCTAAATGCCCTTGCATGAAGCAGGTGCGGCTTGCACTGGGTAGCTGAGAATCTCCTTGCGAGACCCGAGAGCAAGACATCCAGAACGGTGCCTTATAATAGAAGTGTAAATTGTCGAGTGACTATATCAGCTACCGCAAAAGTTGTACCGGCAGTGGCCCGACAAGGGCACATGAATCTACATGTGTTGGGTTTAATATGGGAAAATGTGTCCCCGGTCAAAAAGCGCCCAGCCCGCACTGGGCGTTGCCGGAAATCTGTAAACAGGGTAGAGTTACGCCCTTTTATCATTAACCGAATGAGGTTTTGTTATGGGGTTCTTTGTGGAATCTGCTATTGCCCAGGCTCAAACTGCGCCCGCCGGGCAGGGTTCACCAATGATTGTTAACCTGGTATTGTTTGGCGGTCTGTTTTTGTTTATGTATCTGCTGATTATCCGTCCGCAGCGCAAGCGCCAAAAAGAGCACCAATCACTTGTAACCAGCCTGAAAAAGGGCGATGAAGTGCTCCTGACCAGCGGTATGCTCGGCAAAATCACCAAGGTGGACGAGAATTATATCGTGCTCGAAACCGGCGCTAATATTGAATTGAAGTTCCAGAAAGTAGCCGTGCATGCGGTGCTGCCCAAGGGCACTATCAAGTCTATTTAACCGCTGCCTGCTGGCCTCTTTTGCAACTGGGGCAAAGCTGGGTATGATGGGGTGGCAACACCCCATTAACAGTGGAACCGGCTATGCCTTCTGAGTTTGTTTTTCCTCCCCGTCTCAATCTGGCGTTACAGCCAACCCCGCTCGATTTTTTAAGCCGTCTCAGTGCCGAGCTGGGTCTGCGCATTTGGTGCAAACGCGATGACCTAACCGGTGGTGTACTAACGGGCAATAAAATTCGCAAATTGGAATATGTGCTGGCCGATGCGCTCGCCTGTGGCGCCGATACCTTGCTTACTTGCGGTGGCTTGCAATCTAACCACTGCCGCGCCACCGCCTTGCTCGCCGCCAAAGAAGGCCTTAATTGTGAGCTGATTCTGCGTGGTGAGCCAGGCTTGCACGATCATGATGCTAATTTGTTGCTCAGCGAATTGGCTGGCGCCACTATTCACACGTATCCCGCTGCCGTGTATCAGCCTCAACTGTTTGAGCTTGCCCGCGAGCATAGGGCACGACTCGAAGCTGAGGGCAAAACGCCCTATTGGATTGCCACCGGTGCCAGCGATGGGGTGGGGGTATGGGGTTATATTCGTGCCGCACGCGAGCTGGCAAACGATTGTCTGTCGCAGGGCATTACTGCACCGCTGGTAGTATGTGCCGCCGGTTCCGGCGGCACCCTGGCAGGGCTCGCCGTGGGTTTAGCCCGGTATCTGCCCAGGGCGCGGGTACTTGCCATTGCAGTCTGCGATGACGCCACCTATTTCGAGGGGCGCGTGGGCGCAGATATTGCAGCGTGTCAGCAGCGTTGGCCCGATGCTGGGGTGCAGATGCCCGATAATTTTCAGGTGTGTGATGACTATATCGGTCCGGGGTATGGTGAGGCGGGCGCTGAGATCTACCAGTTGATTAGCCAATTGGCCAGGCAAGAAGGGTTGGTACTGGATCAGGTTTATACCGCCAAGGCATTTTACGGTATGCTGCAAGAGCTGCGTCTTGGGCGTATAGACTCTAAGGACTGCATTTTTGTACATACCGGCGGCGTGTTCGGTTTATTTGCGGCGCGAGAACATTTTTATCATCCAAATAACTTCAATTAAAAGGATTACTCAGTGGAAACACTCGCAGCTTATCTCAACAGTGTGAGCAGTATTGTCTGGGGGCCGGTGATGCTGGTGCTGTTATTGGGCACCGGGCTGTTTTTGATGGTGCGCTTGCAAGGCTTCCCCTTAATCCACCTACCAGCGGGTTTTCGCCAGCTCTGGCGCGGACGCAAAAGTCGAGCAGAAGACAGTGGCGATGTCAGCTCTTTTAATGCCTTGATGACGGCGCTATCGGCCACCATTGGTACCGGTAATATTGTCGGTGTGGCTACTGCCATTGGTATTGGTGGACCCGGTGCGCTGTTCTGGATGTGGTGCAGCGCACTGGTGGGTATGGCCACCAAATATGCCGAGGCGGTATGTGCGGTGCAGTATCGCGAACAAGACAGTGATGGCGCCCATGTGGGCGGGCCTATGTACTACATCAAAAATGGTCTGGATAAACGCTGGTTGTGGTTGGGCACCTTGTTTGCTGTGTTTGGTTGTGTGGCCGGTTTTGGTATTGGCAATACCGTGCAAGCGCATTCAGTGGCCGATGCTCTGCAAGGACATTTTGGTGTGCCCACCTGGGCCACTGCGCTAGTGTTAATGACTTTGGTCTTCGTGGTGTTAATTGGCGGTGTGCGCCGCATTGCCGAGGTGGCGGGAAAGCTGGTGCCCTTTATGGGTATCACCTATGTGGTCTGTGGATTGGTTGTAATTGGCATGAATGTGTCAGCAATCCCCGATGCTTTTGCACTGATTTTTAACAGCGCCTTTACCGGTACAGCTGCTGCCGGTGGATTTGCCGGTGCCGGTATTGCTATGGCGATTCAGTTTGGTATTGCCCGCGGTGTGTTTTCTAACGAAGCGGGCCTTGGCAGTGCCGCCATTGCTCACGCGGCGGCTAAAACCAAAAGCCCGGTCTCTCAAGGCATGATCGCTATGTTGGGCACCTTTATTGACACCATTGTAATTTGCACCATTACCGGTCTTGCCATTATTACCACTGGCGCCTGGTTTGGGGAGGCCAAGGGCGCGTTGATGTCACAGGCGGCTTTTGCCAGTGTATTGCCGTTTGGCGATACGCTGATTACTCTGGCCATCGCACTGTTCGCTTTTACTACCTTGTTGGGCTGGAGTTATTACGGGGAGCGTTGCGCTCAGTACCTGTTTGGCACAGCGGTAAAAATGCCGTTTCGGGTGCTGTGGGTATTGGCCATTGCAGTGGGCGCCATGGGTGAGTTGAATGTGGTATGGATAATCGCCGATATACTTAATGCGCTGATGGCGCTGCCTAACCTGTTAGCATTGTTGTTGCTTTCACCGGTGGTGGTAAAGCTGACGCGGGACTACCTGCGTGATAAAAAAGCAGCAAAAGAGGCTGATAATGCAGCGCTTTAATAACGGCTATTAAAAACAGTTGGCCGGGCGTGGCAGCCCGGCAATTTTGCTGCCGATAAGTGCAGCGTTGGGTGGGAACAATTGCAATAGATAGATGCTTTGTCCCTTCTGACTGCCCAATTGTTTGCGTGTGTAGCTAACTAGCGGACGCATAGCCGGAGCCAGATCGAACTGTTGATAAAATTGCCTGAGTAAAAAAATAATTTCCCAGTGCGCAGGACTGAGGCTAATACCTTCGGCGGCGGCCAGTTGCTCGGCCACACTTTCACTCCACTGCGCGGGGTTTTGCAGGTAGCCGTCTTTATCGACCGCGAATGTTTCAGAAGAATGGCTCATCAGTACCAGCTTTGCACAGTTTTATGGGTGACACTTAATTGTACAAAGCCGCTATAGTCAATAATCTCAATGTTGTCAGCCAGTTGTTGCTCAAGCCCGCGGGCCTGAATGTCGCTAAGCAGTGCATAAATACGAGTGCCGCTAGAAATTTTTTCGGTGAGTAACGCGGAGGTGGGCAAATAGCTGGCGGCGGCATAGACCCCGTCTTCTATCAGCAAAATCACATCGTCGTGGGCGCAAACGGCCAGGCACGACAAAAGTGTGTTGTGGCTTGAGGGGGATTTATTAACCGTGTGTAGAGTGCTCATCAGAAGCTCAGTAAGTGATCCTGTTGGGCCATTAATTGTTGAGTGAGGCGATCATCAAGTAGTTGAATATCATCCAGTAGTAAGTGTTCAGGCATTATGCCGCGATTTTGCAAAGACGGCGTGTGCACGTAAATATTTTCCACCCCATAAAGCTCCAGTGCGCTCAGCATTTTACCCAGGTTTTTCTGCTCCAATACTTCACTGTTTTGGCCCTGCAGTAGTTGATAGACGCCGTCGTCCATAAATAACAGGCCGATAGTCTGATCAAAAATTGCGGCGGCAAGCACGGCATCTAACGCCTCGCGTGCAAGGTTGCCCGCGTAGGGTGCTTGTCGGCTGATACACAGAATCTGTTTCATGGTTCAGGCGCCAAAAGTGATTACGCGATCGGACTCAACAGCCGCTTCAATCAGTAAGCCCAATCCGCCCAACTCAAAACCGGCAGCAAGGTTATCGGCTTTTTTATGGTAGCGTGCCGCTTCGCCAGCATCCACAAGTCCGCGTCTTAACGCCGCTGCAATACACACTACCGCGTCAATGGCATGGGTGTCGATCAGATTTTGCCACTGCAGGTAGAGGTCTGTTTCATCCTGTGGTGGTGCCGATAAGACTGTTGCATTATGAACACCTTCAGCATAAAAAAACAGGCGGTGAATGCGGTGTCCGGCGCTGAGGGCAGCTTGGCAAAAGTTAAGGGCAGTAAGGCTGCCTTGGCTGTGGTAGGGGGCGGCGAGAATAACGATGGAAAGTTTCATAGGGTATTAAAAAAGCCCCTTGCGGGGCTTTAAAGGCGCGAGAAGATTAGTCGTCTGCAGCGCCCAGCAAGTGCAGCAGGCTTTGAAAAATGTTGATGATTGTCAGATACAGGGTAGTGGTCGCTAGCAGGTAATTACGTTCACCACCGTGAATAATTTCACTGGTTTGATACAGAATCAAAGCCGACATCAGCAGTATAACTCCAGCCGAAAATACCAGGCTGAAAACCTGTAACTGGTAGCCAAACAGGGCGGCGCCGATCAACAGCAGCATGCACCCGATCATCAGCATGATACCGATCATAATAAAGCCGCGCATAAAGCTGAAATCTTTACGGGTGGTCAGTGCGTAGGCAGACAGACCGAGGAAAATAAACGCGGTACCGCCGAGTGCCTGCATAACAACGCCTGAGCCGTTAACCGCCAGGTAGTGGCCAATAACCGGCCCCAAGCCTGCGCCAAACAAACCGGTAAAGGCAAAGACAACGCCGAGCCCCGCAGCCGAATTAGCCGTGCGAGGCAATACAAACCATACTAATGCCAGAGCCACTAACGAGCAGACAATCCCCACGCCGTAGCTCAGGTTGATGGCCATGGCGATACCGGCGGTTAAAGCGCTGAAAGCCAGGGTGAGTGACAGCAGCCAGTAGGTGTTACGCAGAACGCGGCTGACTTCTGCCTGTGACTGGGTCAGATCGTGCGAAACGCTATTACTGTTGATGTGTTGCATTGTTCGACTCCATAGTGAATACCTGAGGCTCATGATACAAGCTTGCCCGGGCAATGCAAGGCAGTTTGCATGATATTTGAGTGTATACGAGAGCGGAGGTTCCGCTGGATGTATTAATGGCGGGGTAAATCTGCTGGACATAAAAAAAGCGCCATATAGGCGCTTTTAAAAATGGCGGAAGGGCAGGGATTTGAACCCTGGGTAGGCTATTAACCTACGCCGGTTTTCAAGACCGGTGCATTCAACCACTCTGCCACCCTTCCGAAGTGGGGCAGATTATACATGGGTTTTGCCAAGGGGCAAGGGTTAGAGACAAAAAAGCCGGGCTTTTGCCCGGCTTTTTTGTGCTTGGTTAAAACTTAAGCTTCGCTTTGGTTTTGTTCCAGTCGCGGGTCATTTTGCGGGCGCTTTAATGGCCGAGGATTGTGACTGACTCGAGCCGGTTGGCTGGTATCCAGGGCTCGTGGTAAAGGACGATTGCGAGTCTCGGTGAGAATACGCACCGCTGCTACTGGTTTGGGTTTTACCCGCGGATCGTTACTTGCCCGTTCCGCGGGCTTGACCGATGCCTGTGCATTAGGCTGGCTATTGACCTTGACCTCTGGTTGCTCGCTAGCCGCTGGCGTGTCGGCAACAACTGAGGCAAGCTCTGGTTGCGGCGTGGGCGCTTCAACGTCGACGTTTTCGGAATCAATTGCCGCTGGTGGCGTTTCGCTTGGCGCTTCCTCGGTAATCGCTGCCAAGGTATCTTCCACAGGTGCGCTGTCAGTCAGTTCAAGCTGCTCGGGCACAGGCTTCGGTTCGAAAGATGTTGCTTCTGGCTCAGCTAGGTTTTTTTGCGCTTGCGTTTCCTGTATTTTAGGTGCTTGTTTTTCTGCAGGCGCGCTAGTAGCCACGGGGCTATCCTGTTGTTCAACAACTGGCGCGCTCGCAGGGGCCTGAGTGTCGGCGGATGGCTCGGCGTGGGCCGCAGGCCTTGGCTCTACTTTTGGCGCCGGTGGCACAGGTTCTTGTACGGCAACGTCTGCTGACGCGCTGGCAGGTGTTGGCTGCTCAGCCTCAGGCGTCAACTGCTCACGAGCGACAGGCTTCTCGGCAACAGGTGCCGAAGGCTTAGTGCTAATGCCGGCATCTTCGGCCGCGTCAATGGCACGGTTTACCTGATCGCCCAAGGCTTCTTGTTGCTGCGCATTATCTGTCGAATCAGGTGACTCACGGCGACGACGGCGCTGACCGCCACGACGACGACCTGAAGGGCGCTTGGCCGGACGATCACCGGTTGAATCATCGGAGGAATCCACGGCCTCTACAGCGACTTGCTTGGGTGCTTGCTCGGCATTTGTTACCGTGTCGTCGGTTACGGTTTCCTGGGCTTGTTCGTCGCGCGGATTGCGATTGCGATTGCGGCCACGACCACGACGGTTGCGCCCCTGGCGTGGTTCGCCGGAGTTGTTGTCGTCTTCACTTTTGCTCTGTGGCCGAGGATTGCTATCGGTTTTTTTGCGCACCACTTCTTCGATGGCATTATCTTTGTCTCTGGCCACATCTTTGGCATTGTCTTTGCCGCCATCGGGACGGCGATTGCGACGATTGCGATTTTGTGGGTTGCCACGGCCGCGTCTTTGCCCTGATTTTGGCGAGGGTTTAGCCGTTTTTTTACTGGTTTGTTCATCGTCCTGGAAGAGTGCTTTTAGCCAGGCGGTCAGGCGCTGTATTAATCCCGGCTCCGGCTTGGCTGCGGGCTCTGGTGCTTGCTGAGTGGGTGCGGCGGGCTGCACTAGCGGCTGCGGCATTTTAACCGGTGTGATTTCTTTTACCTGTTCGTCTTCGGCGTGTTCTTCGGTGGCAACAATTTTGTAGCTGGTTTCCAGTGTGCCTTCGTCGTCATCGCGCAGGCGCTGCACTTCAAAGTGCGGCGTGGTCATATCGGCATTGGGCACAACCACTACCCGGGTGTTGTTGCGTTGCTCGATATTGAAAATCGTTTTGCGTTTTTCATTGAGCAAATAGGTGGCGACCGACATGGGCGCGATAGCGCGAATTTCCGCGCTGCGCTCTTTCTGCGCCTCGTCTTCCACCAATCGTAAAATAGACAGTGCCAGTGAGCGGGTGCTGCGAATAGTGCCCTGACCATTACAGCGTGGACAGACTTTCGAATGCACCTCACCAAGTGAAGGACGCAGACGCTGGCGCGACATTTCCAGCAAACCAAACCGTGAAATACGGCCGATCTGCACGCGAGCACGATCCATCGAGAGGGCATCGCGAATGCGATTTTCCACTTCGCGTTGATTGCGACTCGATTGCATATCAATAAAATCGATAACCACCAGTCCGCCCATATCGCGCAGACGCAATTGGCGAGCAATTTCATCGGCCGATTCGAGATTGGTTTGCAGTGCAGTCTCTTCAATATCAGAGCCTTTGGTGGCGCGCGAAGAGTTAATGTCGATAGACACCAACGCCTCGGTGACATCGATAACAATCGATCCGCCAGAGGGCAATTTGACTTCACGCTGAAACGCGGTCTCGATA
>DATBNH010000492.1:0-3010 GCA_036554405.1 Cellvibrionaceae bacterium
AATGCTGATATTCTTTGCCATGCCGCACCTCTAAAGCACCAAAAGATACTGAATTTTGGTGCTATGCCCATAGCAAGTCAAGGTAGCGGGGGTGTTTTGGGCCGCTGCATCAACAGTAAGGCTCACTTAAAAGTCTTCAGCGCCTGTCCAGAAGGCTGATTGATAGAGCCGCAAAATTACTTTTAATAATGGTATCGGCAAGAAATGATTGTCAGCTGTTTATCATCAACGGCATAGACCAACCGATTGCTCTCATCGATACGCCTGGACCAAAAACCTGCCAGATTTTCTTTTAACGGCTCGGGCTTACCCAGCCCCTCAAAGGGTGATCGCTGCGTACCCTGAATAAGCTTGTTGATACGCTTAAGCGTTTTTTTATCTTGTGTTTGCCAATACAGATAATCTGACCAAGCTTCTCTAGTCCATGAAAGAACCTTAATCATCAGTCAGCCCATGCTGCTCTACTTTACCTGCACGGTACTGTTTAATGGACCTTGATAGGTGGGCAGCGTTAGCCGGACTTTTAAGCAGGTGGACAGTTTCCATAAGGCTATTGAAATGATCCAGAGACATCACTACCGCATCTTCAGAGTCCCTACGGGTAATAATAGTGTAGTCAGCATCGCCAACCACCTGATCCAGAACGTTTTTCAGCTTATTTCTAGCGTCAGAGAAACTTATGACCCTCATAATTTGCATCGCCTATCTTGTACAGAGTAAGAGACAAGTCTAACATGTACAACATATTGTGCAAGTGGGTGATGTGGTCATTTAGGGGTAGCTCCTGGGCGCCTCAAGTTTGCGCTTTTTATACAACTCACGGCTCAAGCCTATCCCTTGTCTTCCATAATTTGGCAATGATTACCGTCTTTATACGGATTTGTTTGACCGCCACCTGGTGCACCTTCAAACCTGGGTATCGGGTAAAGGTTTAATTTCCTTGCGTAGCTGTTGCTGAATATGTTCGGCGAGGCCGATTCCGGCTTCGTTCATTGTCAGGTAGGTATCGTCTGCACCGGCGGCGTTAATTGCCGCCGCTTCGTCGGGGTAGAGCGTGTGCGAGATAACAAACCCGGTAAAACCTTTTTTCCGTAATTGGCGGGCGGCAATAACTTTGGCTTCGATATCGTTCATGCTTAAAATAACGCCTTTGACATTGTCCATCTCTAGCCCCTGCCAAAAAATCTGATCCTCTGCGTCGGCAAACAGCACCTTGCGCCCAAGCTCGCTGTGCTTTTCAACTTTTGCCGGGTCTGAATCCATGCCTATGAGCGATTTAACCCGTGTGCACAAGTGGTCGTAGGCGGCTGTGCCGGTGCGCCCCATACCCATAATCAGCACCTCGGCATCTTGCAGCGATACCGGTTGTTCATCCGGGTGATGAATATTCCGTTCAAGCGGCACCAGACGATTGGCCAGGCGCTCGTATAGCGGGTGGGCAATTCGATTGAGTGGCGCAGAGATAACAAAGGATACGGCAACGGTTACCGCTAAGGGAATTAGCCATTCCGGCAGCACCACGCTTGCCACAATCAAACCGAATTCGCTGTAATTGGTCAGGCTCAGCCCGCTGAGGAAGGCACTGCGGGCGCGCAGTTTGAACAGTAAAAACAGAAAGAAAAACAAAACGCCCTTTAAAGGCAGCACCACCGCCATGGCCAGGGCAAACACCAACGCTTGCCCATCCGGCAAGCCGCCCATGCCAATCTGGAGGAAAAAGCCCACCAGAAAAACCTCTTTGATGCTCCACAAAGATGTAGACAATTCGGTGGCCCGTGGGTGGTTGGCAAGCATAGCGCCCAGCGCCAGGGCCCCGAGTTCAGAGCTAAGGCCCAGTAGCTCAAAGCCGTGGCCGCCGATGACCAGCGCCAATAACAGCCCCAGCAACACCAGCAGCTCTTCGTGGCCACTTTTATCCAACAGTTTGTAAAGCAGGGGCCGCGTGAGCGGCAATGCAAACACAATCAGCGCCCAGGGTGAGGGCACCTGTCCGCTGGCAACGCTGATCACCACCAGGGCGATTAAATCCTGAACAATAAGAATACCGATGGCCACCCGGCCGTGAAAGGCGCGCAGCTCCCGTTTGCTCTCCAGTACCTTGGCCGCTAATACCGTGCTGGAAAAGGCCAGGGCGATTGCCAGTAACAGCGCGGTTTGAGCGGTAATATCCATTACCCAGAAGAGAGCGGGCGCAATCACCAGGCAGGTGATGGAAAAGTGGATCAAACCGCCACCGATGACCTCGGGGCGGATCAGGTTGCGCAGCCTGAGCTTGAGGCCCACGGTAAAAAGCAGCAGCAACACACCCAGATGCGCCAAGTGCCCAAGAATCTTGCCGTTGTCGTCGGGCAGGTTCAGCAGCGGGCTGGCGGCGCTGATGGCAAACCCCGCCGCCAGGTAACCAATTAACGGCGGTAGGCCCGCAAAGCGCACCAGTAACCCGAGGGAGAAGGCAAAGGCGATCCAGATAGCTTCGATCATGCAGGGGTCCTGTCCTTGTAGCGGAGTAACCGCTATTTAACCTCAAATTGGTCGGTTAGTGGTTACTTGCGTAGCTTTGATTGCCTGGAGTTTGTATTGGCAATCCGAAGGAGGCTGATTAACTTTTGGGCCAGCCTGTTATTTGCGGTTTGTGACACCGAATAATTAGAGAGCCCCGCAATCAGTAGAGCTTTTGGTGAGCAGGCTATTATTGGTTGCTTTCGCGCTTAAACCGGTCGAAATCCAGGTTGTAAATAGAAAGCTCATTGCCGGTATGCAGTAGCACTTCTCTGGCGCCAGCACCCAGGCACAGCTCTCTAAAGACGCGCTCCTCTATCGTGGTAATGCCGCCTTCCAGCTTTTCCATGGGTTGAAATATAACCCTGGGCGATGGGGCGAACCATTTGTTTTTGTGTAGTTGCCTTACGCCATACCTCAAAACTGTTTCCGCGATCTGAAAATCATTAACAAGCAGCCGGGGGTGACTAAAGGGATTTGAAATCACATGTTCCTGTGAATTAACCAGATA
>DATBNH010000504.1:0-2347 GCA_036554405.1 Cellvibrionaceae bacterium
ATCAATTTGCAAACTGCTACTGACAGTGCAAAACCTCAAAAGTCCGCCGATAACAGAGTCGATGCAGTGGAGATCCATAATCCTGCAGATGGCGCTGATGTTCTATACTCTTCCTAAGTAGCAAAGGCAGGGATTGTATGAAAATCGGTATTCCTACAGAACTCAAAGCCGGTGAGACTCGGGTCGGGCTGATGCCCTCCGCCGTAGCCGAGCTGGTCCGTGCCGGTCACTCGGTGTGGGTGGAAGCCGATGCTGGTATGGAATGTGGTTTCAGCAATCAACAATACCGGGATGCCGGTGCCGAAATTGCCGCTGACGGTGCCGAGGTTTACGCCCGCGCCCGGTTAGTGGTGAAAGTGAAAGAGCCGCAGCCAACTGAGGTGGCGCTGCTCAACGAGCGGCATCTACTTTTTACCTATTTGCATTTGGCCGCTGCGCCTGAGCTTGCCCAGAGTCTTGCGGCTACCGGGGTGACTGCCATTGCCTATGAGACGGTTACCGGTGAGGGTGGGGATTTACCGTTACTTACGCCCATGTCGGAAGTTGCCGGGCGCCTGTCAGTACAAGCCGGGGCCTGTCATCTCGAAAATTCACGAGGAGGCCGTGGTGTTTTGTTGGGCGGTGTGCCGGGGGTGGCCGCTGCCAATGTGGTTATCATAGGGGGTGGGGTAGTGGGTTTTCAGGCTGCCTATATGGCTTCGGCTCTGGGCGCTCGGGTAAGGGTATTTGATAAGTCTCTGCCGCGATTACGTTACCTTGACAGTCTGTTCCGTGCCCGGGTTAGCTGTGAATACGCTACGGCAGAACCCCTGCTTGCGGCTATTGCCGATGCCGACCTGGTGATTGGTGCTGTTTTGGTTCCCGGCGCCAAGGCGCCGCAAATCCTGTCGCGCGAGGATATTGCCAGCATGCCGTGCGGCAGCGTGATTGTTGACGTGGCCATTGATCAGGGGGGCTGCTTTGCCACCTCCAAAGCCACAACCCATCAACAGCCTACCTATGTCGAAAGGGGTGTTGTTCACTATTGTGTGGCCAACATGCCTAGTGCGGTGGGGCGAACATCGACAGCGGCACTGTCTCATGCGACACTGGCATACGTCAGACAGCTGGCTGATGAGGGATTGTCAGCCTGTCAGCAAAACCCGCATTTGCGCGCAGGTGTTAATCTTTATGATGGGCAGGTGACCCATAAAGCAGTGGCCGAGGCACTGGCTACTTCGTTTCAACCTTTTGCGTGGCCGTGTGATTAATGGGCCGCGATCGATTTATAGAGATGCCCAAAAGCTCTTTAACCTGGCGTTTATATGAAAGGTAAGCTTCCGTCATTTTCCCAGAGCATCTCCTTTCAACTGGCTAAAATCGGTATTGTAGTTGCGTTTGTGTTGAGTTTTTTAATGAACTCGATACAAATGTATATTGATTATCAAGCACAGTTGCGAGATCTGGACTCATTGATAGAGCGTGTGGCTGAAGTGGCCACACCACCGGCGGCACGAGCGGTACACACTCTCGATAGCACATTAGCTGCAGAAGTTGCCTATGGCTTACTGCGTTATGATTTTATTTATCAAGTCAGAATTCTGGATGAGCGCGGCAATGTCCTGGCCGAGGCTGATAAGCCTCGGCCGCCGCTTAACAATTCCTGGCTAACTAAACTTACCGCTGATGACACCAGAATATATACCGGTGCGTTACAGGTTCCCGGTTACGCTGTTGGCGAGTCGGGCACAATTGCTTTTAGCGTCGATCTGCATGCAGCGCTTGCGGGGTTCTACAATCGCTCCGAAATAAACATGGTGGTGGGCATTCTGCGTAACTTATTGCTGGTGCTCATACTTTTCATTGCCTTTTATATTACCCTGACCAAGCCACTGGTGCGTCTGGCTTCTGAGGTCAACACTATTAATCCAGACCAGCCAGGCGTGCAGCGCTTGACGGCTTTGTCAGACAGGCGTCACGATGAGCTGGCAACGGTTATCAGTAGCACCAATATGTTGCTGGACGTGGTGGAGCTGTCGCTGGCCAAACGCCGTGCAGTGGAGCTGGCGCTGCGCAAGAGTGAGGAACATTTACGCCAAATTATCGATAGTTTACCGGTAATGATTGGCGCCAGAAATATTGATGGTTTCTATTTGTTTGCTAATAAATCATTGGCTGAAACGCTCGGTTTTAGTCAGGATCAGATGCGTAATGTGCATGTGCGCCAGCTCTTGAAAAACTCAGTGATAGACGTTGATAAAGTGCTGTTAAACGACACGCGAGTGATTCGTGACGGGGAAGAAATTGATGTTATTGAGGAGAGCTTTATTGGTGCCGATGGCACCCAGCTTTATTTACAAACCCACAT
>DATBNH010000557.1:0-3769 GCA_036554405.1 Cellvibrionaceae bacterium
CTACGGTGCGCTCCTCTATCACCGTCAGTGGCACTGGCAGGGCACCGGCGCGAAGCAGCAGCGCCAAGTCATAGGCTTCACTGCTGGTAAAGTGGCCGCTAATTTCGCCGCTGCCGCCTAAAATGGCACTGCGAATTACCGGGGCGGTTATCACCTGGCTGTCTAACACGATGGCCAGTGGTCGGCCGATATTGTTTTGCGTCATTTTGCCAAACTGACGCGCGCCTTCGTTATCCAGTGAAAAGTTCACTACCGGTTCGCGTGTGTCGGGATTAAGGGCCATACGCGCATTGCTGATGTGTTTGCCTTCTAATGCCACCCGTTGTTCCAGTTGGTATTGTTCACCGTCGCTTTGGCCGGGCAACATTATGGTGGCCAGGCTGTGTTCATCCGCCGCCCAATGAAAAGTCATTTTGGCGGTGGTGCCAAGCAAGGTACGAATTTGCGAAGGATCGTCCACCCCCGGCAGTTGAATCAGAATACTGTCTTTACCCTGGCGGGTAATGCTGGGCTCTACCATGCCGGTTTCATCCAGCCTTCGGCGCACAACTTCCAGGGTGCGTTCCATCACATCGTCCAGAGTTTCTTCGGGCAGCATATCGCTGGTGTCTAGCGCCAGCAGCAAATGTGAGCCGCCGCGCAAATCCAGCCCCAGTGTAAGTTGGTTTTGGGCGTACCAGTTGGGCAGTTTTGTCAGGGTAGAGTCAGGCAATACACTGGGCAGAGCGCTTAACAGGCCCAGCAAAATCAGCAGGCCATAAGTCATGGCCCGTTTAGTCAGGTTATTCATGGTTATCCTCCACGCACGGCTAGTCGCTGGCAGTCGTGCGGTTGCTTAATGTTTTAAAAAAGTAACGTCGGAAGGAGGATTACAGGGGAGGTGCGCGCGGCGCCGAAGGGGAGGCTTGAATGCGCGGTAAGGGCAGAGTATAGGTAAAATCGTAACGCCACCCTGTTAATAGCAGCGCGGCAATGGTAATCAGCGTGAAAGGTAAGTGTAACGCCGTGGATAGGTCGCTGCCGTCTTGGGCATCGGGTGTAAGGCGCGTGCCCGAGGGCGCCAATTCGTGAACACCCGTGGTCCACCAGTGTACAGACTCGGCAGTAGACAGTTTATGCAGCGGCTCTTCGGCTGCCGGTATTGCCTGGCCCTTAAGCGCAAAACCACACACCAACAGCACAGCCAAACAGCCGCGCCAAAAGGTGCGCTGCCAGGTACTGCTTGAGGTTAGTGTGGAAGAGGTCATCAGCGTCTCGGTTTGGGCTATGGGACCATGATTGGGGTGGCGGGGGAAATAGTCAATGGGGGCGCAGCAAAAGTTCAATCGGTAAATTGGCTGAATGCTTTAGTTGATCGTACAATCAGCCCGGTGCCATACTGCTAAAACCCGTGAGAATTGCGTGAATGTTATGCTTCTAGATGAATTACATCAAAAAAAAACGGCTATCGAAGGATTGGCCAGGCAGTATGGTGCCCACAATATCCGGGTGTTTGGCTCGGTGGCGCGAGGCCAGGAGCGGCCAGATAGTGATGTGGACTTTTTGGCGGAGTTGCCCGTTGGGTATGATTTGTTTACCCAGCGTATGCCCTTAGCTGAGAAGCTCTCGGTTTTACTGCAAAGAAAGGTTGATTTGATACCCGAGCATGAACTGAACAGGTACCTGAGAAAGCATATAATCAGCGAGGCTGAGAGCTTGTGAGTAAGTCTTGGCAGCCTTATGCCGGCATATTCTGGATGATGCTGTTTTACGCAATCTGCAAACACTCTCCGAATCCACCCGGTTATTACCAGATCGATTGAAAGACCAGCATCCCCAAATTCCCTGGCGCGAAATTAGCGGTTTTCGAAATATATTGGTTCATAATTACTTAGGCAATATTGACCCTTTAACAGTTAAAGCCGTTGAAGATACTCATCTGGAGCTTTTGCGAGCGAGCGTTGAGGAGGTGCTCGTTTCCTGTCAGGGCTAGATTAATTGTCCCTCTATTTTTAACCCCCATCCCTATAGCCAAATTGGTCAATCCAAATATATAATATTGGCCTGACATTATTTGCACGGATAGAGGTTGAAATGAAGAAAAAAGTGCCATTTATAGTAGCTAACTGGAAGTTAAACGGCGGTACGGATTTGATTTGTACCTCGGTGGCATCATTTCTGAAAAAGAGCTTCAGGGCCGAGATTGGGCTAGCGCCGCCCTATGTGTATATCAGCGATATGGTCAGCTTTTTGCGCAATTCATCCATTCGCGTGGGTAGCCAGAACGTAAGCAAATTTGCCTCGGGCGCCTATACCGGCGAGACCTCGGCGCAAATGCTGAAGGAAGTGGGCTGCAGCTTTTGCCTGATCGGCCATTCGGAAAGGCGTGAAGTATTTTTGGAAAACGATGCCTCGTGCCATACCAAAGTAGAGCGAGCACTGGCGGCGGGGATTATGCCGATAGTCTGCGTGGGCGAGAATGCCCAGCAGTACAAGCTTGGCCTGACGCGCGATATACTCTACCGCCAGCTGCATCAGGCCCTGGCCGGCATAGAGCTGGGTGAACAGCGCCTGTGCATCGCCTACGAGCCGGTATGGGCCATAGGCACCGGTAAAGCCGCCAGTGCCAACCAGGTGCAAGAGATTCACGAATATATCCACCAGGAACTCAGCAGCATCCTCGGCCAGGCCGCGGCGGAACAAGTACACATCCTCTACGGTGGCAGCGTGAAAAAAGACAACGCCGCCGAGTTGTTGGCCATGCCCAATATCGACGGCTTGCTAGTAGGCGGCGCCAGCCTGGACCCACAGCACTTCGAGCAGATATGCGCGATTGCCAATGAGGTGTAGGAGTGATCTATCGCTGTGTGGGCTGTCTCTTGGTAGTTCACATGACTCAGCCCCGATGCCTGGCGTCAACTCTCTCGATAACGTTCTGTCTGTGGGTGATTTCCGCTTGAGCAACTTTTGGTGCTAAACCCCGGCATCGGATGAATGCCATCCGTACCAGAATCGCCGGGGGTATAGCTGCCAATAATCTCAAACTTTTGTCCAATCTCCATCAGCGTAGCTCTGGATATCACCATTGCTGTCATCGAGCTGAAAGATATAGAGCCAGTCATTATCCACCAGTGCTTTAAGTGTATCGTGATGCTGGATAACCGACGCTATCGCGTTACGGGGCGCTGCCAGATAAACGCTCAACCTCAGCGGTTCGTGCATCCAGCGCTCACCATTGTGTAGCGATTGCTTAGGCAGGCCAATGCGCAGGTCGCCACCATTACCTTCAAACACACCGATGTGCCCACCAACAACATTGTGCAGCACCTTATTGCCACTTCCGAACTTGCGGTTATCCGTAGTGGAGCTGTTGTACTGCATGTTGATCCAATGGGTCACCAACATAGGCGCGGTCATTATCAGCTCCAGGCGCTTAAAATTGTCGTCACTACGCCAGTCGTAATCATGGAGAAAGCTCCGCCCCTCAAGGTCGATGGGAGCAGTGATAGAGCGTGGCGCGACAATAAAACTGGCGTTGTTGGCCAGGCCCCACTCCGGGCGAGTTTGGGACCAGTCGGCTCCGCGTTTGTTCAGGCTACTGTTCAGGTTCTGATCATTCGGGCACAGCCCGAGGGTCACTGCACGCTTGCGGCATGCCTGCTCTGCAGCCAGTTCCAGCCAGCGCTGCTGTAGCTCATTGAGGCAGTTAGCTTCCTCCAGCAACTCGATCCGATCTGTAATCGTGTGGTGCAGCGCCGGCACAAAAAGGGTCTGCTGGGGGATCTCGATC
>DATBNH010000577.1:0-5163 GCA_036554405.1 Cellvibrionaceae bacterium
TTACGGGGTACGGGGTACGGGGTACGGAAATAATGATAAACCCAGGCGCGAAGGCAGGCAAAGGCTAACAGCCGTTTAGCGGTAGATGTTTGCATTAAAATAAAGCTATTTAACGCGCGGGGCTAAGGCGAACGGCACTTACTTAAGCGATTGGGAGTTCATAATCCGGTCTCTACTAGCGGGGAATACCTCCGAGACACGCCGTTAACACATCCTTGTGGGCTCGAATGCAGCGTCCCTGCTGCATACGGTCTCGGAGGCTCCCCGCGAGCAGCGCCCTCGCTACAAGGCAGGCTTAAGTAACTACCATTAGGGCTAAGGCCGTTTTCATAACAGCAGCGGTTGCACGCAAGGGCCAAATGCTCTTGCGCGCAACCGCTAATACACTACCAGCGCACTCAGGGCGTAAAGGCGCGGACGCAACGGGCTCTAGAATAAATCGACTTGGATGTATCGGCTTGCGTACCAGAGCTAAAGGACTGGTCCCAGCCAAAAATCGTTGGCCAGCCAATAGATTCCGTTGAGGACCAATAGAAATTATTGGCAAAACCGCCAATAGAAACGCGATTGGTGAACAAACAATTAAGTTGGCCCGTAGCTGTCGCGTTATTACCGGCAGGCAAGAACCAGTCGTTATAACAGCTGTTGCCCGCCTCGCAGGGGGTGTTGCCTTGAGAGTCCGTTTCATAATTGCTGCACAGTTGCGCGGCATAGGGTATGCCGCCGTTATTGCCGAGTGTAGCCACAATGGCAGTGGTATTGCTGGCGCCATCTGTAATACTCTGGGCGCCGACACCTATGGCGGTTCCTGATCCACCCCACTCAACGGACGTAGAATTGTCGGCTGTAGCGGCAATCAAATTATTCAGGCCGCCGTTCAGGCAGGCGATGGTGCCACCAAAAGAAGCTTGCCCAACCGCCGTGGCTACATAGGTATAACCGTTAGCCAGGGTAGCGTTACCCGCCGGGGTTGATATCACCACATCTACCACGCCCGCTGCATGGGCCGGGGTTACACCGGTCACGGTGGTACTGTTAACCACATTGACGCTGGTGGCGACCACGCCATCAAAGGTGACCCCGGTAGCACCGGTAAGATTGGTACCGGTGAGAGTAAAACCGGTGCCACCAGAGGCGGCGCCCGAGGTGGGATTCACCGCCGTCAGGGTCGCTGGCGGTGGCGCCTCATACGTGTAGCCGTTAGCCAAAGTCGCGTTACCTGCCGGAGTTGAGACCATCACATCCACCACACCCGCTGCATGGGCCGGGGTTACGCCGGTAACGGTGGTGCTGTTAACCGCATTGACGCTGATGGCGGCCACGCCATCAAAGGTCACTGCCGTGGCGCCAGTTAGACTAACACCCGTGAGGATAAAGCCGGTGCCACCAAGGGCGGTGCCCGAGGTGGGGTTTACCGCCGTCAGCGCCACTGACGACGCCGCCTCGGCGCGGCAGTGGCTGTCTATATCCACCCGGCAGGTGGCGCCCGCCGCCAGCGTGTTACCGACGGTACACGTGGGTGGTGGGGCAGGGTCGGCAGCGCCCGGTGGCAACAAGGCACCGGTGATGCCGCTGGGAAAGCAGGCGTCAAAATCGGGCAGTTCAATATTGCGAATGGTCAGCGGCTCGCCGCTGGCATTGGTAAAGTCCTCCAGCTCAAAACCGGCGATATCTCCGCCGGAATCAATTTGCACCACCTGAAAGACCAAAGTCTCGCCCGCCGGGTTGCTAAAGCTCGCCAGTAGTTGGGCCTTAAGGGCGGGGCTTTGCCATAGCGCTAAAGATACCAGCCCTACACCCATCACCAACGCCATAGAACGCGCCGCTGGCCGCTTGCGCAGAGCGATAAAAGCCATCACCGACAATACCAGCGCCAGCAGCAACATAGCCAGCGGGTGGTTGACCGGTAGGGTATTTAGCGGGCCGGTGGTAATAGCTTGGGCTGGGAAGGACAAAACAGCAACAACAAAGAGCCAAAAACGGTTCATAAGAGCATCGCTTTTTATTGAGAGGAGATTTAGCTTACATCAATAAGCCGTAGGCACCTAGAACGTCATTGCCTCTCAACAATTTAAAGTAAAATGCAGATCGCCCAGCATTTGATGGAAAACGGAAACGGTGACAAACCCAGGGGCGAAGAAAGTAATAAACCCGGCCCCAAATCGGGGCCGAGTGTGGTTATATTTCACACAATAGCATACTGCATTTGCGACACTCTTATCTGTCAACCGTCAAAGCCTTCATCAGGTATCTCTGCTTCTACCAGTTTTGCCATTAGCACCAGTGACTCCTGCCAGCCCAAGTAACAGCTTTCTGCGGGAATCATATCCGGCACGCCCTGCTGGGTAATATTCACCTCGGTGCCGCAGGAAACCTCTTGCAGTGCAACGGTAAGCAGCATTTCACCCGGCAGGCTTGATGCCTCGAAGCGGTCGGTAGAGCGAATCAATTGATTAGGCACCAACTCCAGATACTTGCCGCCAAAGGTGTGGCTTGAACCGTTGCTAAAGTTAGTAAACGACATCCGAAAAACACCCCCTACTTGCACTTCAATTTCGTGAACGGTAGCGGTAAAGCCGTTGGGCGGGTTCCATTTAATGATCGCCTGAGGGTCGAGAAAGGCCCGGTAAACCCGCTCTGGTGGAGCCTTGAAAACGCGGTGAAGCTTGATGGTGTGGGGCATGGTGGTTCTCCTTATGGATGGCTGTCTTGTAGTCGTTTTCGCCTACCCAATTTCGACAGGCTGATTGCTCGTGTTGATTTCAGGGTTGACAACTCTTACTGTGTGACACATAGTATATACTGTGTAACACACAGTATAGAGGATTTTGTGACGACCGTGAGCGAACGACACACCAAACTGACCATGGAGCTACGCCGAGGACTGCTGGTAATGGCCGTGCTGGAAGCTTTAACCGCGCCACATTACGGCTATTCACTGCGCCGGTTTTTGGGGGACATGGGCCTTGAAGTAGACGAGGGCACCCTTTACCCCTTGTTAAGGCGGCTGGAAACCCAGCTGCTGCTAACCAGCGACTGGGAAGTTCAGGAAGGGCGCAAACGCCGGGTGTATCGGCTGGCGCCAGCCGGTGAGACAGCGCGGCAGGCGATGTTAGACGAGTGGCAACAATTAAACCGGGCACTACACAATATAACGGAGAACACACCATGAACTGGCTGGAACGCTATACCTTCGCCGTAAAATCCCACCTGCCCGCCGAGCTCAGGCAGGATGTGGCCGATGAACTGTTGAGCGACCTTGAGGACGAGTGCGAACACCGCGCCGAGGCGCTGGGCCGCGATCTTACCGATGACGAAACCAAAGCACTGTTAAAAGAGCGCGGCCACCCTCTGCTGGTAGCCGCAAATTATCAACCGCGCCCCACACTCATTAGTGAGGAGCTATACCCGCTTTACATATTATTTCTGCGCTGGGTGGTAGTCGCTATTGCTCTGGTGCAGGTGATTCTGGCGGGGGTATCGGTACTGAACCAGACAGAGCCCAATATCTGGCAATTAATACCGCAGCTGGGCTGGAATATTCTGCACGCCAGCCTGTATGGCTTTGCCTGGTTGACGTTAATTTTCTATCTGTTTGGCGAGTCTATTAGCCTTACGGATTTCTTTAAAAACTGGAAACCGGAATCCTTACCCAGAGTCACCGTGCAGGGCGAGTATATCAGCCGCACCGGCTCGACCATTGAAGTGATGATTATGGTGTACTTTGTCGCCTGGCTTAACCACATTGTTCCCCAGAGCCTGGGGGATAACCCCATCGAGCTGGTGTTCTCTGATCAGTGGTCCAGCCTGCTGCCGTGGATTAGTGCGGTGATATTGGCCAGTGTTGTGCTCAGCTTGAGCAAACTGCTTTTCCCTTACTGGACACGGTGCAAAATCGTCGCAGATCTGCTTCTTTATATTCCCGCTATTACTTTATTGGCCATTATTTATCAGTGGGAAAACCCTCTGGCAGTACATATAGGCACTGGCGAACACGCCAAGCAGTGGGATTTCAGTACGGGCGTAATCAGGTTAATTATTATTGGCTATTTCTTAGTGGCTGCGGTGGATGCTTTTAACAAAGTGAAAAAATTCAAAGCCCTGGGGTAACCCTTACTACAGGCTCAAAAACTAAAAGCCGAACGGAGTAAAGGATGCTTAAAAAAATACTTTGGGTGCTCTTTGTCGGCTTGTTATGTCTGTTGATGGTGGCAGGGCTATACATATTTTCCATCACTGCCGAGCGCCCCGTCGATGACGCACGAGTAGATTCTATAGTGTCAGGCAATGAATATGAAGCGCAGGGCCAAGCGGCCAATGTTTGGTTGTCTTCCCTATACGTCGCCCACAAAGTGCCCTCGTTATCTGCCGCTGTAGGCATTGGCGGCAAAGTGGTTTGGGCTGGGGCCATTGGCCATGCGGATCTGGACGGAAAAATTGCTGCCGACCCCAGCACTCAATACCGGGTGGGGAGTATTGCCAAATCTCTCACAGCAGCGGCATTTATGCGCATTCAGGAAAAATCGGTGATCCAGCTTAATGACAAATTTCGCAAACACGTACCTGACTACGCGGGCGGAAACACCGATTACACACTCAAACAATTGCTCTCTCATCAGTCGGGCATACGCCATTACCAGAGTGGCATTACAGAAAACTTCAGCAACCGCGAATACACAAGTACCCGCGAAGCCGCCGCTATTGTCGAGCAAGACCCTCCGCTTTTTTCTGCAGGCGAAGGTTTTAATTACAGCACTTACGGTTATACATTACTGGCGCTGGCTATGGAATCTGCCCACCAATATCCCTTTGAGAAAATTATGACCGAAGAGGTATTTAGTCCTCTGCAGATGAACTCCACTTCTTTTGATAAAGCCGACAACAGACATAATCAAAATCGGGCTACGCCTTACCTGCTGCTTAAAAATACACTGCTTAAATCACCAGCCGTCAACCTCAGTTACAAGTACGCTGGCGGTGGTTACCTGTCTACACCAACAGACATTGTCTCTTTTGCCAATGCCCTGCTGGGCAATCAGTTTTTAAGTGAAAAATCCGTGTCAGAACTGTGGACACCCGTGCCACTCAATAACGGCGACGCCAATCCCGAGAACTACGCGCTGGGTTTTCGCTTGGGTGAAGATGCGTTAGGGCGTTTTATTC
>DATBNH010000593.1:0-2713 GCA_036554405.1 Cellvibrionaceae bacterium
TCCGGTATCGAGGGTTCGAATCCCTCCCTCTCCGCCATCTACAGAATTGCCCCGAGCTTAACTCTCGGGGCATTTTTTTTGCGGAGTGCAAAGGAAGGAGAGGGGAGGGGGCCGCTCATTTGTATCCCTGCAACTGCGGCATTTGTGCTTCCTGCACATCAGGACCCTCGCAGGGTCCGACAAACTGTCCGGAACAGTTTGTACCGCCGAAGGCGCCTTGATACGGGCAGGCACAGGGACGTGCCTGAGTAAATCCCTCCCTCTGGACAATCTATACATAAATGCCCTGTGTTAACTCCATGGGCTATCTATGCAAATGTCCGCGCCACCAACGGGTATGTTTATGACTGCTCAGAATTTCCCAATTATTCGGAATTCTTATCCACTGCAGAAACGTCCGCATATTTTAATCTAACCAAGTCATCGTGAAAATTTTCGACAAAGGATCGAAAACTTTTTCGCCAGGCCAGATTTTGTGCTGTTTTATTGTTCGAATCTTGCGCAAAGGCCAAGCTGCCTGCACCTGTTGAGGTGGCACCGGAATTCACTTCCATCGTTTCTTCCACCAAACCAACCAACTCACCGGTTTTAGCATTAGCAAGTACACCTCGTACAGTAATAACACCAATACCCGCATAATTGACAGAGGCACCCACAGTGTCATTGCCTGAGTCTCTATATCGCGCAGAAATTGGCATAAAATCCATCAAGGTGAACTGCAACGCCAATACGTCTTCTGCTCCCTGTTCTGCAAAAGCATATTCTTTGCGATCACGGAACACTTTTTGGGTTAAGTCGTCCAAATGTTGGCAGATAGCGTCCATCTCTTTCCAGCTGGATGTGTTCCAACTTTTTGCTAAGTCTTTATCGGCGCTGGTTGAAATTTTTAATTTATCAAACTGCGATGAGTAAATGATCACTTTTTCAAATTTTTTAAAATCTTGTAGGTTGTTGACAATAAATTTATCTAATTCCATGCCATCTGCATAAGCATATTCTTTATTATCAGAAGATATGACGGACTTTAAACCAACAGGGTCTGTATTGGTCGTGCCGCAAGATGTCAATAAAAGACTGAAACAAACTGTACTGGCTACACTCTTCATATATTCCCTCTTTTGCTCTGTCATAAACCGTAGGACATCAATAAATTGAATCTCTAAATGACTGAGTGAATCAGCACGTTGGGTAAGCCCCTCGGAACCCAGTGGGTATATTTATGACTGCTCCGAATTGCTCATTGTAGGTCATAAATGCCGGATCATGTGCATATGATTTCGATTCCACCGATAAATTCTGTATGTCAGGTGGTAGGTTATAAAAGATGAAAGTACCATGCATATAGCTCGTGTCTATCAAGAGTGATCACCCAGTTGTGTTGATCAGTACTTCTGGGCCAGGAGTTACTTTGTATCAACGGTTGGACGAGATGAGCAGGTGATACGGGCATCATGGTCAGGGGCAATAACGGGCATTTTTTTGTATAAAAAAAGCCCGCCAAAAGGCGGGCTTGAAGCTTACGTCGACTGACGTTTTACAATTAACCGCGCGCTTTGAATTCGCGAATGGCCTGGTTGAATTGATCGGCAAAGGCTTTCAATTCACTCTGCTCGCGACGCGCTTCGGCGGGGCTCAGGCGGGCACAGTTTAAATATTCTTCCGAGGCTTGTACGTAAGCGCGAACATCGTTATTAGACTTCACCATCTGTGCGGTTACCGCAGTAGAAGGGTTCGGTATTTCGGGTTTTGCCTGGGGCTTTTCACAGGCAAAAGCGGCAGAGCTAAGAGTCAGTGCCAAAATACCGGAAACGAGTAATACTTTTTTCATACAGATGAACCCTTGATAAATAACGCCGCGCTTGTGGCGTGGCTGGATAATTTAGAAAACATGTGTGGTAGGTCTCATTTCCCACAGCAGCGGGCGCCATTCTGCCACTGTTTAGTTGTTTTCGGAATGACATTAACTAACTGATTTGTTATGGAAAGTGGCGAAAAACCGCGAAACAGTTATCAAATGACGCTAAATCACAGTTTATTTGACGCTGTGGTGCCTGATGGTTTAATGCCTGCAGGGGGCGTCAAAAAAACGTCCCCTGCATATAAGTCGGTAGCAGTTAGTAAAAGGGCTAATGAGAAGGGTAGAGCGGGGGCAATGGGCTCGCTTTTTGACCTTCGCGATGGGCTACGCGTAAGGCCTGAATTTTCTGCAATAAGGCTCCGCCATCATAAGTCGCGGTCGGTGTTTGAAACAAGGTTTTATCCAGCGCGCGTAAGTCGGCGGCTAAAGCCTTGTCTTGGTATTGCACTTCACACTCCTGGGCAATGGCGTTAAGGCTTTGGCAGGGTTTGCCCCAGTGCTCAGCAAACCAGGCCAGTAGTAATTTGCGCAGGTGGACTAAATCATTTTCTGCGGACGCGCTTTTTAATTGTTTCCATAAAGCTGTATCCGTTTCGCGATAGTTCTCGGCTGCAGGTTTATGTGAACTTCTGGCGCGCCAGTAAAGCACCATAAACAGTAGCAAGAAAACAACAGTAATAATCTGAGAAATAATCAACCAGCGCAGTATGGGGTGATCGTCGGTCAGGGTGGATGTGGCATTCGGTAAGCTCGAACCCTCTAACGCGCGTGGCTGTGCGGCGCTCTCGCGACTATTGGCCGGGGCAGTAACGGTGAGTGTTTTAGCCGGCAAATAGGCGGTATCAAATCGCTGCT
>DATBNH010000502.1:0-7775 GCA_036554405.1 Cellvibrionaceae bacterium
GGGCAATAAGCTCGTGTCCGTATGCAGTACTACGTCATTGGGCGTGTAGGTCATAGCGCCAAGAATGTCAGCCTCTTTGCTGGAGGGGTCTTCCAGCAGGGCCAGGGCCTGATCGCTGTGGCAGGCTAACACGACCTGGTCGAATTCAAACAGTTGGTTTGGGGTCAGCAATTGCACCTTGTCGCCCATGCGTCGAATTCGGGTAACCGGCCGGCCCGTGTGAATCTGATCGGCAAAAGGCGCTGTCAACGGTGCCAGATAACTGTGTGAACCACCTTTGACCGTATACCACTGGGGCTGATTAAAAATAGTTAGAAGCCCGTGGTTGTGAAAAAAATCTACAAAAAATTTAAGCGGCATCAGCGCCGAGGTGCCCTCCCCCGACGACCAGATTGCCGACACCATAGGCAGCAGATAATAATTGCGAAAACGCTCACCGTATCCTTGTTGAGCAACAAAATCCCCCAGTGTGGCTTGCGTATCAATAGCATTTTGACTGTAAAGACGAGTGCAGTGGCGATTAAAGCGCACAATATCTTTAAGCATTTTCCAGTGCTCAATATCAATGATGCTATGACGTTTGGCAAACAGACCATTGACAGAGCAGCCGCTGTACTCAAGATCGATAGCCTCTGCTTTGACACTAAAGCCCATCTCTGTAGTCTGGCCGTCTACCCCGAGTTTTTTAAGCAGTTTAATAAAGTTGGGGTAAGTACGATCATTGTAAACAATAAATCCGGTGTCAATGTGGTACTCGCCAGAGTTAACGTGCACCGCTTTTGTAGCGGTATGACCACCAATGGTATCGGCACTTTCAAACACTGTTACCCTGTGTTGTTTTGATAGCATATGGGCGGCACTTAGGCCGCTGATGCCAGTTCCAACAATGGCAATGTTTTGTGATTCGGGCATTAGTGTTTCACCAGTTTTTGTAGCATTCGCGTTTGTAACCCCTTAGGCAGCCAGCTAATAAGACTCATTATGCTACTGAGCTGCCAGGGAAAGCGGTATTCGTAATGGCGTGTACGCAGGGTTTTCAATACGTGTTCTGCGGCGGCATCCGCCTCCATTAAAAACGGCATGTCAAAATCGTTGCGATCTGTCAGTGGCGTTCTAATAAAACCGGGTTTGACAATACTGACATCTATGCCCTCATCATACAGGTCGACCCTGAGCGATTGCAGACAATAATCAAGCGCGGCTTTGGAGGCACCGTAGGCTTCACTGCGAGGCATGGGTAACAGGGTTACCATACTGGAAATACCTACAATGTGACCGCGCGTGGGGCAATTTCGTAATAACGGCAGTGCCATCTCCAGCAGTTTTACATTGGCCATAAAATTAAGGCTCATGACCGGCACAAAGGGTTCGGAAGAGAATGCCTTGGTATTGACATACTCGCAGGTGCCGGCATTGAGAATTATCGCATCCAGATAAGGGGTGAAACTGTTTATTTTTTCTCGTGCACAGACCAACTGCTGCTCATTGGTAATGTCCGCCCCTACGGCAAAACAGCTTCCGGGGTATTCGGTGAGCAGTTGGTCAAGGCCATCGGTGCTGCGGGCGGTGGCATAGACATTAACCCCGAGCGCTAATAACTGACGCGTGAGCGCCAAGCCAAGCCCTTTGCTGGCGCCGGTAATCCAGATATGTTTGCCTGCAAGTTGATTGTTCATAATTTATCCGTTTGCGCTACTGGGTAGCTCTTTAAAAAGAGTAATGGTTTCGGCGCGACTCAGTTTAAGATCCACCATCGGCTCGGGGTAGTCAGGGTGATTGACCGGTGCATGAATCGTTTTGTTGTCGCAGGCTTTTAATTCGGGTACATAGCGACGAATAAACTCGCCGTCGGCATCAAATCTTTTTGACTGAGATACCGGATTCATTATGCGAAAATAAGGCGCAGCGTCAGTGCCGGTAGAGGCGCTCCACTGCCAGCCGCCATTGTTGGCGGCGAATTCGCCGTCAATTAATTGCTCCATAAAATAACGCTCGCCCCACTGCCAGTGAATACGCAGGTTTTTGGTCAGAAACATAGCCGTTACCATACGCAAGCGATTGTGCATCCAGCCGGTGGTATTTAATTGGCGCATGGCCGCGTCAATAACAGGAATGCCGGTTTGACCCTCGCACCAGCGTTTAAAAGCCGCTTTGTCATAGCTCCACGGGAAGAACCGGGTGTGGCCCTGCATGGGTTGATGTCGACTGAGGGACGGAAAAGCTGCAACAATATGAGTGTAAAATTCGCGCCATATCAACTCTTTTACCCAAGTGAGAATGGATTCATTGTCTTGCCAATTCTCTTGGGTACTTTGGGTGGCGGCAATGTAACATTGCTTGGGTGACAGCACGCCTACGGCGAGATAAGGCGATAAGCTGGAGGTGCCGTCAATAGCGGGAAAGTCGCGATCGTTGCGGTATTGCATCAGTGCCGATTGACAAAACTGTTTGAGCCGTCGTAAGGCCTCCTCTTCGCCGGCAGGCCACAGGGCTGATAAATCTTTCTGAGGAAGATCTTTAAAATTATCCTCTATCGCCTGGGTATTAACCTTTAGCGGTCTGGTTGTGATGGCAGGTGCCGAATAAGTATAAAAAGGCGTGGTTGTCACTTTGGTTAACCACTGACGCATAAACGGTGTGTACACTTTGTACATATCGCCTTTGCCGGTTTTTAACATGCCGGGCGGCACCATAACGCGGTCGTGGTAACGTTTCACATCGATATTTTGTTGACGTAACAGATCCGTCACTAGCCTGTCGCGCCGCACCTCATCCAGGGGGTATTCGGCGTTAAAGCTGACACGCTCAACCTTAAGGCGCTGACACAGCGCCAGTATTGCCGGTGCAATTTCATCGGGGGTATTGACGGCTATAACCTCAAAGGGTATGCCGCAAGCGGCCAATTGCCGGGCAAGTATCAGCAGGTTTTGCCGAATAAAATGCAGTTTTGCCGCGCCCACCGGATGGGTGTCAATATAACTTCGGCACAATAGGTAACAGCCTAACACCTTCCCTTCCCCGTCCACAGTGCTGTGGTGCAGTGCCGGGTTATCCAGCAAGCGAAGATCGTTGCGAAACCAAACCAACTGTTTCATTACTACATCCGATTTTTAATAATAGCGATAACTTGTCGTAACAACGGCAGGTGTTGATAGAGCATTTGCCCCAAGTCATAATAATCACGGTGGTAGATAATGGTATCTGAGTATTTAATGTGACTGGTGCCAGCGAGCTCTAACAATGCCCCGCCACGTAGCTTCGGGTGACGGTAGTGCATCGTCCAAAAAAGCGAGGCCTGGTGAACGCTGTCTGCATTTATTTGAGTAAGCACCTGATTAAAAGTGAACTGACACTCTAGTAAGCCCTCGGCCATAGCGGAGAAATACGCGTGCAGCTGATCGCGCCCTTCGACAGTTTTTACCGGATCGATAAACAACGCATCTGCGTGGTACAGCTGAACAATAGTATCCACCGTATCCCTATTAAAATGGGCGTAGTTTTGCATTAGCTGCGTTATTACGGAGTCTTGATGCGCCGGGTGATTGCTTTCCGGGGCCGGATTATCTGTAAGGGTATTCAATGCATTCATACTCAACCTGCTAGTGTGGCAAAGTGGCGTTGCGTAACCCCAGCCTCTCAGGATGCGGGGACCAGAAGGTTTGCTGCTGTAAATAGCTGTCCTCTGTTTTTAACAGGTGGTGCCTCAGCAGCGTGACCGGTACAATCAGTGGCAACATGCCGGTGCGGTAGTTATCGATAAGATTTTGCAGCTCCTGTTTTTCAGCCGAAGTGAGTAGATTCTTAAGGTATCCCTGAAGATGTTGCATAACATTGGTGTTACCTTTACGCGAGGCCAGATGCGATAAAGCACCCATAAACAAATGAATAAAATCCTTGCAAATTTGTTCAATGGGGGACTTTTTCATATCGGCCAGCAAGCGGCCGATGGCTTTGTAACTGGGCACGTGATGGGCCATCACCTGGTATTTATAGCGCGAATAAAAGGCAATTAATTTTTGCGCGCTGGGAGCCGCTTCTACTTGCTTGCGCCAGTCGTGATAGGCAAAAACACGGGTGATAAAATTTTCCCGGAGCGCGGCATCGTTCAACCGTCCAGCCTCTTCTACAGGCAGCAGCGGCAGAGCATTAAGCACTTCGGCTGCATAAGCGCCACGGCCTTTAGTGTCTAACGGATAGCCGTTACTGCCATAGCGCTTCATGCCATAGAGTCCGCAGCTGGGTGATTTTTGCATAAAAATATAGCCGCACAGCTGGGCGAGAGCGGGCGTTACCGAGCGGGCATAGCCTTGCAATGGCTCGGTTACATCAACGCTGTGATTATCGCTTTGCAACACACGGGTGCCACTATCTGTGGCTACCAGTTGAATAGGTTTGCGCGGTATGCCAAGGCCAATGGCTACCTCCGGACAGTGGGCCTCGAAACTGAAATAGCGCGATAGTTCATCGGTGATAAAACGAGAGCGTTTATGCCCCCCATCAAACCTCACCGGCTCTCCGAGCAGGCACTGGCTGATACCTACGGGGATTTTGTTGATTGAGCTCATAGACGATCGCACCGGTTAAATGATGAATGAATATTCGTAATCAAGTCGGGTTCGGATCACAGCTTGCGTCGGATTTTGCACCAAAACAGACCCCCAACCACTGCCACAGGCGATGTTGCTTGCAGCAGGGGCGGCGCTGTTCAGTAGGAGGGCAGATGTATAGACTGAAACAGCTCGTCCAGCTCAACCCGGGAGTGGCAGGCATAGGCCTGATTGACAATATCGCGTGATAGATGTGGAGCAAAGGCTTCGATAAAATCGTACATAAATCCGCGCAAAAAAGTGCCGCGTCGAAAACCGATCTTGGTGATGCTGGGCTCGAACAGGTGGTCGGCATCGAGCGCTACCAGATCGCTGTCGAGGTTATCGTCGAAGGCCATTTTGGCAATAATGCCAATGCCGAGACCCAGGCGCACGTAGGTTTTAATCACGTCAGCATCAGCGGCGGTAAACACCACCCGCGGGGCAAGCCCCCTATTGATAAAGGCCTCATCCAGCTTGGAGCGTCCGGTAAAACCGAATACATAGGTAACGATGGGGTGCATGGCCACATCTTCCAGGCTGAGCTGCCCAATACTGGCCAGTGGATGATCCCGGGGTACGACAATGCAACGGTTCCAGCGGTAACAGGGCATCATCACCAGGTCGCTGAACAGCTCCAGTGCCTCGGTAGCGATGGCAAAATCCACGGTGCCGTCGGCAGCCATTTCCGAGATCTGCATGGGGGTACCCTGGTGCATATGCAGCGACACTTCCGGGTACTGGCCAATAAACTGCTCAATAATGGGCGGCAGTGCATAGCGCGCCTGGGTATGGGTAGTGGCGATAGAGAGACTGCCCTTGCGCTCGTTACTGAACTCCTGAGCCACCTGCTTGATACTCTCGACCTTGCGCAGGATTTCGCCCGCGGTCTTGAGTATCGCCTCCCCTGCCGGAGTAATGCGGGTCAGGTGTTTACCGCTGCGGGAGAAAATCTCTACCCCCAGCTCATCTTCCAGCAGGCGAATCTGCTTACTGATGCCAGGCTGCGAGGTATAGAGGCTCTGTGCCGTTGCCGACACGTTTAAATCGTGATGAGCCACCTCCCAGATGTAGCGCAGTTGTTGCAGCTTCATAAGCCCTCCCTATGCCGGTCTTAGCGCGTTATAAAAATTCAATTGATTATGCGCATTAAGAATAGCGAAAAAATGCGATGTCTGCCAAAGATTTGCATAAATAGTTATTTTGCCTCTGTGGCTTTGATTTCATTGGCGATGCCGTGAGGCACATGCCCGGTGGCCACATGCTCGCTGGCCGAGTCTATATGGGCGCGCTGATCGTCAAAAAACACATCGGCGCCATAGGCTTTGAGGAACTGTCCCTTGGCCAGCCCACCCAGAAACAGCGATTCGTCTATGCGGATGTTCCAGGCGCGCAGTGTGCGAATAACCCGCTCGTGAGCCGGTGCCGAGCGCGCGGTGACCAGGGCGGTGCGTATTGGGCAAGCCGACTCGCTAAACTCGGCCTGCAGGCCCTGCAAGGCCGCCAAAAAGGGCTTGAAAGGCCCACCGGTCAGCGGTTTGTGCGCCGAGGCCTTCTCGCTCTCGGTAAAGGCACTTAATCCCTCGCGCTTGAAAATCTGTTCGGCTTCATCGGAAAACACCACCGCGTCGCCATCAAAGGCAAAGCGCAGCTCGTCTTCGTTCTCGCTACGATTTTTGGGTGCCATCAAGGTAGCGGCAGCAATGCCGTGAGTCAGTGCATGGCGGACATCGTCGGGCTCGGTAGACAAAAACAGATGGCAGCCAAAAGCCGAGGCATAGCGATATGGGGTTTGGCCGCTACAAAAGGCCGCGCGACTGATATTGAGACCAAAATGCTGAATGGAGTTAAACACACGAAGGCCGGTATCGGCACTGTTGCGCGATAGCAAGATAACCTCGACCCGAGGATCTCCCGGCAGGTTTTCATTTAGGCGCAACAGTTTTTTAACCATGGGGAAGGCATCTCCCGGCGCCAGCGGCTCGTCTTCACGGGCTATCTGGTACTGGGAGTAGGCTTCCAGCCCCTGCTCCATATAGACCTTGTGGCTGTCATCGAGATTAAACAGTGCTCGTGATGAGATAGCGATGACCAGCTTATTGCCAAAATTACCTGCCATTAAACCTGCCCTTGTTGTAAATACCCTGCTCTTCTGGCGCAGCTTACACCGAGTGTGTCGTTAAACTGCAGGCTTTGCAAGTGCCTTACTAACCACTTCAAACACATCCGCCGATAGCCCTTCAGTGGTACTGATACGGGTCAGCTGGTTGCGCATGGCCTCGCCGCGGGCGGGCGGGTAGCGGCGCCACTGCACCAATGGCCGCAACAGACCCGCCGCTATCTGCGGGTTTTTCTGATTTAAGGCGATAATGTGATCCGCCAAAAAGCGATAGCCGGCACTGGTGTCGCCGGGGTTGCCACTATGAAAACCAATAGGGTTAGCTGCCGCAAAGCTGCTAATCAGCGAGCGGATTTTGTTGGGGTTGTTGCCATCGTAGGCCGGGTGCCTCAACAGCGCTTCTACGCGCGCCAGGGCGCCCGCTTTGGCTGAGCGCGCCTGCAGGGCAAACCACTGGTTTACCACCAGTGCTTCATCTTGCCACTGCTGGTAAAAACGCTCAAGTGCAGCGGCAGCCACCGGTTCTGCCTCGGCTTGTTCGCAGTTAACCAGCATCGACAGCGCCGCCATCTGGTCGGTCATATTATTAGCCTCATTAAAGGCGCGCTCACACAGGCTCAGCAGGCTGTGATCCGGCGCGATCATGCAATAGCTCAGAGCGGTGTTTTTTAAAGCGCGCGCGGCCACCTGGTCGGCGTCGGGGCTGTAGGCTCGTTGCCCATCATAGGCGGTAACAATAGCCATGAACGGCACCGACAGGGACTGGGCGATATCTGCGGCAAGGCGCTTGCGGGCAAAGTGAATGGCTTCTACGTTCACCTCGCTATATTGCTCGGCAATATAGCTTTCGCTGGGCAAGGTTAACATCAGCGCCAGCATGGCTTTATCTTCCGGAGGGGTATCCAGCAGGTTCTGATAGCTGTCCAGCAGAATCGGATCGACACTGAAAGCATCCAGCTGCCCTGCCCCATAGGCTTTAATGGCATCGTCCAGTACCTGGAGTGCCAGCGTTTGCGAAGCCTCCCAGCGATTAAAACCATCGCTGTCGCGTTTGATTAAATTGGCCAGGG
>DATBNH010000622.1:0-2610 GCA_036554405.1 Cellvibrionaceae bacterium
TTCCAGTGGCTATTTATTGGCAGGCGTTGAAGCTATGGTTAAAAGGCGCGCCTATTTATGATCATCCAAAACCAGAATCGGCACGTATATCGTCAAAACCTTGCGAGGATCAATCGTGACTCAAGCTGCTTCACACAAACCCATCACTGAATTTAAGCCCCACCGTGTTTCTGCTTTTTCAGGAAAACTGGGGTTCGCCCGGCGCATGGTACTTAAGCGACTGGCGCAAATTTCCCGTGGCTGCCTGCGGGTGCATGAGTCAGGCAACGTCCATACATTTGGCGAGGAAGATGGCCAAACGGATTTGGTTGCCGATATTTATGTACAAGATATGCGGGTATACACCGATGTGATGTTCAGCGGCTCCATTGGCTCCGCCGAGGCCTATATGTCTGATTACTGGTCAACGCCGTGCCTGCGTTCAGTGATACAAATTTTTGTGCGCAATATTGATGCCCTCGACGCGATGGATACCAGCCAGAGCCTGGTTAGCCGCATTATGCTGGGATTATATAGTCGCTTTAGTCGCAACACCCATACTGGCGCCAAGCGCAATATTAGCGCGCACTACGATCTGGGCAATGATTTCTTCTCCCTGTTTCTGGATAAATCCATGATGTACTCATCGGCTATTTATCCACACCCTGAAGCATCGCTGGAAGAGGCGGCGACTTACAAGCTCCAGGTCATTTGTGAACGCTTATGCCTCAATGACACAGACCACCTGCTGGAAATCGGTACCGGCTGGGGAGGGCTTGCTCTCTATGCGGCTAGTCACTACGGCTGCCGCGTAACCACCACTACTATTTCCGAAGAACAATACAAGCATGCCCAACAAATTGTTAAAGATGCCGGGCTGGAGCACCTGATAACCGTCAAATGCAATGATTATCGTGAACTGGAAGGTAGCTACAGCAAACTGGTCTCGGTAGAGATGATCGAGGCTGTTGGTCATGAGTACTACGCCGAGTATTTTAAGGTCTGCTCACGTTTGTTAACAACGGATGGCTTAATGTTGTTGCAAGCTATTACCATAGTTGATCAACGGTATGATATGGCACGCAAGCAAACTGATTTTATTCAACGCTATATCTTCCCCGGTGGTGGGTTGCCCTCGGCCACACATATTCTACAGTTACTAACACGCCACACCCAACTTAATCTGGTTCACTTTCAGGAAATTGGTCAGGACTATGCCCGCACACTCAACGCCTGGCGAAAGCGTTTTATGGCTGAGCTAGGGGCGGTGCGTGAACAGGGGTTTGATGATCGCTTTATACGTATGTGGGAGTTTTATTTGTGTTACTGCGAGGGCGGTTTTCGCGAGCGATCCATTGGCACCGGGCAATTTTTGCTCGCAGGTCCCGATTACCGCCCGAGCACCCAGGTATGATAAATCCAAACGGGAAATATTTCCTTTTGTTTAACGTTGTGATGTTTCAGGTCGGTTGGCTTATCTGCGTTCTGGCAGGCTCAATAGTTGCTCTGGTGTTCACCCTGGCTGTAAGCGCCGTGCATTTCAGCTTGATAGATAATCGCCGCGCCGATTTGTTAATGGCCTCGGTGGCGTTAGCCATGGGACTTATTCATGATAATGCCATCATGCTGTCAGGCATTGTGGATTATCACAGCGTTTGGGCACCTGTGTGGATTCTCTGCTTGTGGTGGCTTATGGGCTTGACCCTGCGCCATAGTTTGGCATTTGTTTATCAACGCCTCTGGCTCTCAGCACCCCTCGGTGCATTTGCCGCAGCCCTGGCCTACTTGGGTGGTGTGCGTTTGTCAGAGGCCAGCTGGGTTATAGAGCCGATGTGGGGGGTGCTTATTATCGCCATAATCTGGCTTGGGGTATTGCCCCTGCATCGCTACCTGATACATAGTATTAGCCGAGTTTCCCATGCGACTACTTAATACCCAAGGGCAAACGCTTTTTTTTATTGGCTGCTTTTTAGTATTATCGAGCCTGGCCAGCGCCCAAGGGAATTTTTTAGAAATAACCTTTCCCGATCCTGATTTCACCAATAATCAACAGGCCGAGTACAGTATTGAAGGCAGTGCCTTCGCCATCAACAGCCCCGATCAACTGCTTTACATTGAACGCTACACCGAAGTCGACAGCAATAACCGTGTTTTGGTAGATTATTTTACCCCTGACAATAATCGCTTTGCCCAAAAAGTGCTCGATTACACCTCGGGGCTAACTACACCTTCATATCACTTACGTGATACCCGGGACAATTCCGAAAACGGCGCTCGGGTAGGAAATGAGAGCATACTCTTGTTAAACGGTATAGACGGGGAAATCAAACAGAAAAAAATTTCGCTAAAGGATCAACAAGTGGTAGATGCCGGCTTTGCCAGCGCGGTCAGAAATCACTGGAAGGCGTTACAGCTTGGGGACAAAGTGGATATTAATTTTGCTTTTGCCACCCAGCAGCGCAATGTTAAATTAACTCTGCAGGGGGTCGAAGGCAGTCAGACGCCGGCCTATCAAGGCGATGCCGATTGGCATTATTTTACCCTGACGGTAAGTAATCGCCTGTTGGCCATGTTTGTGGATTCCATATATTTAGCCTTTGATAGTGAACAAAAATTAATGCGCTACTATGA
>DATBNH010000511.1:0-4796 GCA_036554405.1 Cellvibrionaceae bacterium
ATGGCAGCGGGGCTGGCGGTGAGCAGCAAAGATCCGGAGATGGGCGCACTCACTATGGGAGCGCTCGGTGTAGGTGCCCAGGCCTGGCAAGCCCGTTATGGCCGCACCCAAGAGCTGCAAGCCGATCAGTACGGCATTCAATATATGGTGGATGTCGGTTACGACCCACAAGGTGCCGTGGAGCTGCAGCAGACCTTTGTCAAACTCTCCGAGGGCCGACAGGCCAGTTGGCTGGATAACTTCTTCGCCAGTCACCCGCCGTCTCAGGAGCGGGTAGAGAGCAACAAGAAGCTGGCCGCCGCACATCCGGGTGGTGCGCGCAATCGCGAGGCCTATCAGCGTGCCATCGCCCAGCTTACTAAAGATGCCGCCGCCTACACTAACTACCAGCAAGCATTGAGTGCTTTTGCCGAGGAGGATATCAGCAAGGCCAGTAGCCTCACTGAGCAAGCCATTAAGCAACAGCCTAAAGAGCCTCTGTTTTGGGAAATGAAAGGCCGTATTGCCGCCCAAAATAAAGACTATAAGGCCTCCGCTCAAGCCTTTGACCGAGCGGTAGCGGCCAACCCTGAGTTTTTCCGCCCAAGGGTGTATCGCGGCCTGGCCTATCGCCAATTAAAGCAGCATGGTGACGCCGAAGCCGACCTTAAAGCCAGTATGCAACTGCTTCCCACACAGGTGGCCAGCTTTTACCTGGGCGAATACGCTCTGGAAAAAAATCAGCGCCAAGAGGCCATTCAGTATTTTCAAATGGCAGCACAGGGCGGCGGGGAAATGGGGCAGGCGGCACAAAAAAGATTACAAGAACTGCAACCACAGCCGCAAGCACCACAATAAGCAACCCGTCAGACGTCCAGCATCAGGCGTCTGACGTTTACCTGCAGGTCTCGTATCTTCCGACACTTGCAGGGATAATAGCGCCTCGCCAACCATAACAATAAAACACTACTGCTATGAAGCATGCCGATATTGCCGAGACACCAATTGACACTGACAACTGCCTGCTGCGCGGGCTCGACACCCTTAACTGCTGGCTGAGCCGCCCGGTTTTCTGGCTCACGCTAGTGATGGTGTTAGCTGCCTGCATGGTGGTCATTCTGCGCCGCTTTTTAGGGGTGGGCTCCATCGCCTTGCAAGAGGCCGTGGTTTACCTGCACGCCACGGTATTTTTACTGGGCGCGGCTTCAGCTTTCAAAGCCGGGGCCATGGTGCGGGTGGATATCTTTTACCGGCGCTTTTCCGATACCACCCGCGCCTGGATTGACGCGCTGGGTACGCTGTTGTTTTTGCTACCCTTTTGTATTTTTGTCTTCTGGATCAGCTGGGACTTTGTCGCCCGCGCCTGGTTTATTGGCGAGCAATCCAGCGACGCCGGTGGGCTCGCTTATGTCTATCTACTGAAGACACTCATTCTGTTATTTGCACTCACCCTGATGCTGCAAGCATTGGCCGAGTTGGTTCGCGCCAGCCTGGTATTGATCTCCCCCAAGGCTACCGGGGAGCAGCGCCATGCTGATTGAGTTGCTGCCACTGATTATGTTCGCGGTGATCTGCCTGGCACTGATGCTGGGCTATCCGGTGGCCTTCACCCTGGCCGGTGTAGCGCTGTTGTTTGCCGGTATGGGCATCGCCACAGGCATCTTTGATCCGGCGCTGCTGCTCACCTTTCCCAGCCGCCTGTATGGCATTATGACCAACTATACTTTAGTAGCAGTGCCGCTATTTGTGTTTATGGGGGTTATGCTGGAAAAGTCGCGCCTCGCCGAAGAGCTGCTCACCAATATGACCCGCGCCTGTGGGCGCCTGCCCGGTGGGCTTGGCCTGGCGGTGATTTTCGTTGGCGCCATGCTCGCCGCCAGCACCGGTATTGTCGGCGCCACGGTGGTGACCATGGGCTTGATCTCGCTGCCCACCATGCTCCGCCACGGTTACCAGCCAGCTTTTGCCACTGGCACCATCTGCGCCACCGGCACTCTGGGCCAGATAATTCCCCCCTCCATTGCTCTGGTACTACTTGGCGACGTGCTCTCCAGCGCCTATCAGCAAGCGCAATTACGCACCGGAACCTTGAACCTGCAAACCCTGTCGGTGGGCGATCTGTTTGTGGGGGCGATTATTCCCGGTTTGATACTGGTGCTACTGTATATGAGTTATGTGCTGTTTATCGCCCGCACCCGTCCGGCGCTAGCGCCACCGGCCGCAACGCTTACAGAATCCATTAGCGGCGTAAAACTGGCGCTCAGCCTGGTACCGGTTCTGCTGCTGATTACATTAGTGTTAGGCTCTATTTTGGCCGGTGTCGCTACCCCTACCGAGGCGGCGGGTGTTGGCGCGCTGGGTGCCATGCTACTGGCAGCCGGCAAAAAACAACTCACCCTGCCGCGCCTCAGGGAGGTAATGCGCTCCACCACCCATGTCAGCGCCATGATTTTTGCCATTCTCATTGGCGCCTCACTGTTCTCACTGGTGTTTCGCGGCTTTGGTGGTGAAGAGCTGGTGCATCATCTGTTTGAACAGCTGCCTGGCGGCCGCTTAAGCGCTATTTTACTGGTGATGCTGGTGATTTTTCTGCTGGGCTTTATTCTCGATTTTATCGAGATTACCTTTGTGGTGGTGCCCATTGTGGGCCCGGTACTGCTGGCCATGGGGGTCGATCCGGTGTGGCTCGGCATTATGATCGCGATCAATCTGCAAACGTCTTTTTTGACACCGCCTTTTGGGTTTGCACTGTTTTACTTGCGCGGCGTCGCCCCAGCGTCGGTGAAAACCCTGGAAATCTACCGCGGCGTTGCGCCTTTCATTGTGCTGCAGTTACTATTGCTGCTGGCGTTGGCTATTTGGCCGTCTCTAGCCACTTGGCTGCCGGGCAAACTTTGACCGAACTGCACCCTTACTTTTATCAACACAGGTAGCTTCACATGTCCATGCACGGTCTTGATGACGACCCGACACCCAGCGGCACGCTCACGCTACAAACCCTTTCCATGCCCGCCGATACCAACCCCTACGGGGATATTTTTGGCGGCTGGCTCATGTCGCAGATGGATATTGCCGGCGCCATACTCGCTCAGGATATCGCCCGGGGCCGGGTGACCACCGTGGCTGTGGGAAGCATGACCTTTTTGCGACCCGTCCCGGTGGGTGCCACCGTCAGCTGCTATGCCGAACAAATTGAAGTGGGCCGTTCATCCATTCGTATTATGATCGAGGTGTGGATCAAAGAATCGCGCAGCGGCCTGATAGCCAAGGTCACCGAAGGCGAGTTTGTGTATGTGGCTATAGACGACAATGGCCGTACCCGTCCAGTGGCACGAGATTAACAAGTGACAAAAATTTACCATCGGCACCTTGCCTGCGCCGATTTTTTCACACTTCTTGAATACTTATGTTCATCTTAATCTGCTACCTTGCTACTTTGATCGGCTTTGCACTGTCGGCAAGGAGAGACTACAGATGCTTAAAGATAATACCCGAGGCTACGGCCTGGTCACCATCGCACTACACTGGCTCAGCGCGCTGACGGTGTTGTTTTTGTTTGGCCTCGGTATTTATATGGTCGATCTCGGCTACTACGATGACTGGTACCATGAGGCCCCGGCCCTGCATATCAGCATCGGCTTATTGCTGTTAGTGGTGATGAGCTTCCGTTTGTTGTGGCGAATTTTTAGCCGCTCACCCGCACCGCTGCCCAATTACAGCTTGCCAGTTCGCCTGGCGTCGACTGCGGTAAAAATTGTGCTCTACGCACTTATTTTTTCCGTTTTAATCAGTGGCTACTTGATAACCAGTGCCGATGGTCGCGGTCCATTACTGTTTGACTGGTTTCGTTTTCCGGTACTGATTCAACTGTCGGCCGACAGTACCGATCTGGCCGGCTGGATACATGAGGTCTTTGCCTGGCTGATTATAATTTTCGCAGCCCTGCATGCACTGGCCGCCTTAGTGCATCACTTTGTCATCCGCGACCGCACACTAGTACGTATGTTAAAACCCGTTTCCAAACCCCAGGATTAATCTCAGGAGATAGTTATGAAAACCAAACACCTGCTTCGCTCTACCCTTGCCGGTGCTGTACTGGCCGGCGCCAGCTTTGCCAGCCTGCCCACCCTCGCCGCCGATTATGTGATCGATACGGAGGGGGCCCATGCGTTTATCAATTTTAAAATTCAGCACTTGGGCTATAGCTGGCTCACCGGACGCTTTAATGATTTTGATGGTACTTTCAGCTACGACAGCGACAATGTGGCCGACAGCAAAATTACCGTGAATATTCGCACCAACAGTGTTGACTCTAACCACGCTGAACGCGACAAGCACCTGCGCGGTAGCGACTTTTTAGATGTTTCTAAAAATCCCACGGCGAAATTCGTCAGCACTGGCATTAAAGATATTGACGATGGCGGTGACGAGTTTGATATTGTCGGCGATTTCACGCTCAATGGCGTCACCAAAAGCATCACTATTGAGGTAGAGAAAGTCGGTGAAGGCAGCGACCCTTGGGGTGGTTACCGTGTGGGCTTTGAAGGCGAAACAGAATTACGCCTGAAGGATTTCGGCATTGACTACAATCTGGGCCCGGCCTCGGAAGTAGTCAAGCTGGAGCTGCATGTAGAGGGTATTCGTCAATAAATACTCGCACCAGTACGCACCAAAAAAGGGCCTTTTGGCCCTTTTTTTATTCTCCTGGTTTTCTTTGTGCTCGCTGCAACACCGTCTGCTCACGCATATTGTAGTAGGTGCGCTCCGAAACCTCATGCCAGTCGCTAGCGGCCAATAAAAATTGTTGATAGGAATCA